>NZ_JAJVKV010000016.1 GCF_024198175.1 Pyxidicoccus xibeiensis | reverse complement strand
GGAGTTGCTCGACGTCTCCCGCATCCACGCCGGCCGCCTCGACTTGACGCTGGAGCAGGTGGACCTGACGGCCGTCATCCACCGCGTCGCCGAGCGGCTTCGCGAGCCGCTGGCCCGTGCAGGCTGCTCCCTCCAGGTGCGCGTGGAGGAAGGCCCCATCCTCGGCCACTGGGACGCCACCCGCCTGGCCCAGGTCCTCATCAACCTGCTCTCCAACGCCATCAAGTTCGGCGCCGGCAAGCCCATCCACCTGACGGCCGGCCTCGAGCACGGCACCGCCTGGGTGCGCGTGCGCGACGAGGGCATCGGCATCGCCCCCGACAGGCTGCCCCACATCTTCGGGCGCTTCGAGCGGGCCGTCTCCGTGCGTGCTTATGGCGGCCTGGGCCTGGGCCTGCACCTGGTGCGTGAAATCCTCACCGCCCTCGGCGGCTCCATCCGCGTCGGCAGCCGCGTCGGCCTCGGCACCACCTTCACCCTCGAGCTGCCCTGCTCCGGGCCTCCCTCGGAGGATGCGGCCTCAAGTCCCCCAGGCAAGGAGCTGGAGCCGTCCCCTGGGAATGCCTGACGAACCGCTGTCCCCGGAAGCCCGGTGGCGCTGCTGGAGCTGCGTCACCACGGCTTCGGTAGGCGTATACCGGGTCACCCACGTCCCGTGGCGAGCCGATTCCGCTTCGGGCGCGCCGCGACCTACTCCGGCAGCTGCTCCACCCAGCGGTGCAGGAGCGCCATCGCGTCGTGGTCCACCACCTCGGTGGCGAGCGGCGGCATGCGCACCCCCGGGCCCCGCCGGGCCATCAGCACGAGGAGCAGGCTGTCCTCGGGCGCTCCGGGCTGCACGCCCCGCTCGAAGGACGCGTACGTGGGCGTGGCGGAGGGCGAGGAGAGCCGGTCGACCTGGAGCCAGAAGTCGAGCTCGTTCTGGGGGGCGAAGCAGCGCGAGCCGCCCTGCGACGGCCTTGCCAGGTTGTGGCAGGAGCCGCAGTTGGCGTGCAGGTACCCGAGTGCCGCGCGCTCGGTGGCGTTGCCCGGGACTCGCGGCACCTCGCGGGGCGGCGCGGTGAGCAGCCCCTCGGCGACGAGGCCATCCAGGTTCAGCAGACCGGGCCCGGCGTCATGGGCGAGCTGGATGGCGGAGAAGCCCAGCACGTGGCTGCTCCTGCCCCCGTGGCAGGCGTCACACTGCGCCGCGGTGGGCACGTCGTGCTTCGTGCCGAGCACGTCCTTCGCGCCCGCCGGGGTGAGCACCGCGTCGGCCCCGTCCGCCGTCCAGAGATAGGCGCCGTCCGCCCAGTCCCGCTCACCGGGCCCGAACTTGAGCAGCAGCCGCGTCTCCACGCGCACGCCGTCGCGGGTGAACTCCTTCCACAGCCGCGTCCCCACGGGAAAGCGCCATGCGTCCATGTCCGAGGTGTCGATGCGGCCGCCCTCGGGCAGCGCCACCCAGCGGCGCTTCGCCGCGCCATCGCTCCACAGCTCGAACTGGGGCCGGAAGGCACGCACGCCGGGCGCGAGCGTCCCGGCCTTCACGTCCGCGAACAGCCCCGTCTCCGACAGCCGCGCCGGCAGCACCGAGAGGCGCGCCGGCGCCGGGGCGTCACACACCGTGTAGTCGTTGCACTGGCACGCGGAGGCCAGCGCGAGCAGGAGCCACAGCCAGGGGAACACCCGGAGACGCAGAGGAGTCATGGCGACAGCCTTCCAGCACCGCGCGGGCATCGCTTGCCGGTCCTTGCCCTGTCTGACACGCGCTTGCTGCCTTCCGCCGGCCGCTGGAGTCGCTTCCCCTACGGAAGCCCCGGGGTCTGATTGCACGGGACCCGGACTCGCCATCAAGGTTGGACCCAGGTACAGGAAGAGAGCCGAGCACGGTTGCCTGACAGACAGTCCCTCAGGCGCCGGTGCGCTTCGCCCCTCGAAGCTGGGTGGGCATCGTGTCCCACGAGGGATGATGGCCCCCTCCACGCCGTACACCGTGACGGACATGCCCTCATCCAGCCCCTCTCCCGCCCACGCTGAAGCGCGCTACCACGTTGGAAGGGAGCTGCTCGCCCAGCCGGCCAGGGACGCGCATGTCGTCCAGCTCTACGAGGACGAGTCGTTCCTCTTCGACGTCCTCGAGCAGTACCTGGCGGGAGGCCTGCGGGCCGGTGAGCCCTCGGTCATCATCGCGTCCGAGGCCCACCGGCAGGCCCTGCGCCAGCGGCTCGCGGCGGCGGGGGTGGACGTGGAGGCCGCCTGTGCCACCGGGCAGCTCACCCTGCTCGACGCGCGGCAGACGCTGTCGCGGTTCATGGTGGATGGAAGGCCGGACTGGGAGCGCTTCAAGGACGTCGTCGGTGGCGTGCTCGAGCGGAGCCGGGCCGCGGGCAACGGAGCCCGGGTGCGCGCCTACGGGGAGATGGTGGACCTCTTGTGGCAGGACGGGCTGCCCGACGCGGCCGCGGAGCTCGAGGAGCTGTGGAACGACCTCGCCCGGTTGCACGCCTTCTCGCTGCTGTGCACCTATGCCCTCGGCACCTTCGGCGAGGCCGGTCACGAGCGGCCGTTTCGCGACGTCTGCCGGGCGCACACCCACGTCATCCCCGCGGAGAGCTACTCCCAGCTCGAGGACCCGGACTGCCGCCTGCGGGAAGTCACCCTCCTCCAGCAGCGGGCCCAGGCGCTGGAGAATGAAATCGAGCGGCGGCGGAAGGTGGAGCAGGAGCTGCTGCAGGCCCTGCGCACGCGGGACGAGTTCCTCTGCGCTGCCGGCCACGAGCTGAAGACGCCCCTGACGGCCCTCCAGCTCCAGCTCCAGTCGCTCCCCGCGGTGGCCCTGCCCACTGCCGGCGACGGCGGAAAGCGCCTGCGCGAGCGCCTGGACAAGGCCATCCGCCACACGGAGCGGCTCACCACGCTGGTGGAGGGGCTGGTGGACGTGTCCCGCGTCAGCGGCGGCGCGCTCCGGCTGGAGCGGGCGGAGGTGGACCTGGCGCGGCTGGTGCGCGACAGCGTCGCCAGGGCCATGGACGAGGCGACGCGGTCCGAGTGCCAGGTCCGCGTGGTGGCGGACGGGCCCGTGCGCGGGAGCTGGGACCGCCAGCGCCTGTCGCAGGTGCTCCACCACCTGCTCACCAACGCCTTCAAGTACGGAAGGGGCAAGCCCGTGGACGTGCACGTGGAGGCGGCCGCCGGGCTCGCGCGGCTCGTGGTGAAGGACCAGGGCATCGGGATTGCCACCGAGCACCACGAGCGCATCTTCGACCGCTTCGAGCGCGCGGCGTCATCGAACCACTTCGGAGGCCTGGGGCTGGGACTCTGGATGGCCCGGAGCATCATCGAGTCCCATGGAGGCAGCATCCGCGTGGGCAGCGAGCCGGAGTGCGGCGCCGTCTTCGTCGTCGAGCTGCCGTACCATCCTGACTGAAGGACGCGGACATGCCCGAGAAGCCCACCGTCCTCCTGGTCGAAGATGACTTCGACATCGCCGACTCGCTGCTGGACGTGCTGGATGACGCGGGCTTCCGCCCCGTCTGGTGCCCCGAGGGTGCGAAGGCGCTCGACTACCTGTCCACGCATGCCGCGCCGGCCGTCATCCTGCTCGACTTGATGATGCCGGGGATGGATGGCTTCCAGTTCCGCCGGCGGCAGGTGAGCCAGCAGCAGCTGTCCGACATTCCCGTGGTGGTGATGACCGCGAGCCGGGACCAGGAGCGCCTCCAGGAGCTGTCACCCGCGGGGTGGATTTCGAAGCCCTTCCACCTGGACGAGCTGTTCCGGACGCTGGAGCGCTTCCGCTAAATCCAGAAGGCCATGTCGCGCTCGGCCTCCTCGGGGCCCGGGCCGTGGCCGCCCTCGAGCAGCCAGCGCCGGTACGCCTCGATGTCCGCGTGGTGCAGGTCCGCCTCGGTGCCAGAGTAGACGCCGCCGCCGGGCCCGTCACCCAGGCCCTCGCGCTGGATGCCCATGATGACCACGTCCTGCTGGATGACCTGCCGCGTGTACCAGCGCACCAGCGGCTTGAGCGCCCGGGCCACCAGCGCCCCCGGCACGTCCAGCGGGAGCCGGTAGCTGATGGCCGTGTAGACGAGGCTGTCCGTGGGGCCGATGGGCGTGCACTGCGAGTTGATGACGAAGCCGTGCTCGCCCCACAGGTAGTCCACGCGGGTGACGTTGGGCACGTAGTACTTGTCCGTGTGCACCAGCGGCAGGCCGCGCGGGTTGAACAGGCGCCCCAGCCCGGTGACGGTGTCCTGCTCCTGCTTGTACGTCACCAGCACGCTGCCCGCCGTGCGCCGCACGGTGGCGGGGACGCGCCGGCTCGCCGGCTTGCGGAACCAGCCCGGGTGCACGAAGAGCGTGTGCGGCACGTCCATGAAGTTCTCGACGAGGTTCGTCACCCCGTTCGGGAAGCGCGTCACCATGAAGTACACGGTCCACCCGGCCTGCCCCTGGTACGGGACGCGGAAGGGCTCGGCGCGCGCCTTCGACGCGTCGGGGCCGCCCAGGTAGACGAAGACGAGCCCGTCCTGCTCCACCGTGGGGAAGCGCTGGAGCCGGCCCAGCTGGCAGGGCTCGGGCTTCAGGCCCTCGCGCGCGCAGGCGTCCGCGTCCAGCAGCTCGTGCTTCTGGGTGGGCCCCAGCGAGGGCACCTCCACCACCGCGCCGGACGCGTCGTAGACCCAGCCGTGGTACGGGCAGCCGAGGCGGCCGCCGAACACGGCGCCGCGCGACAGGCGCGCATTGCGGTGCAGGCACCTGTCTCGCAGCGCGGTGGGGCGGCCCTGCTCGTCGCGGAAGAGGACCACGCCCGTGCCGAAGAGGGTGCGCGCCAGCGGCTCGCCGGCCTTCAGCTCCGGGGAGAGACAGGCCACGTACCAGTAGTCCTTGAGCGCGCCACAGCGGGCGAGGTCGGCCTCCGCCTCCAGGTCCACGTTGGCGGTGGGGCGGGCTTGGGGCGGGTGCAGTTGCAGGGGCTGTCTCATGCGGACGCTCCGGAGAAGTGGGCGGACCAGCCGGGCTGGCGGTGCAGGTCCATGGGCTTGATGTCGCCGGCACGCTGGCCGAGCGCGATGCAGCGGGCCTCGTAGCGACGCGCCCCTTCCGCGACGCGCACGGCGAGCACCGGGCCGAGCTGCCCCAGCTCGCGCGCATAGCGGTAGTGGTGCCCCTCGCACAGGGCGCGCTCCACGGCGGCGGCGGCCTCGGTGAGCTTCGTGTCCGGGGCGGGCGTCTCGAGGAAGAGGCGGTAGGCGGGGGGCTCCGGGGCGGTGGGCCACTCGGGGGCGAGCATGGCGAAGCCCGGGCGTGCGCCGCCGAAGAGGGCCGGCAGCGTGGCGTCCAGCACGGTGCCCACGCGTGTGGCGGAGAGCTTCTCTCCCACGAGGTCGCAGACGGCGTCCGCGCGGCCGAGGAAGCGCAGGCACGGCGTGGCGCGCAGGAAGCCCTCCACGCGCACCAGGTCTCCCAGGCGGTAGCGCAGCAGGCCTCCAGAGGTGGAGAGGAGCACGGTGTACGTGCGGCCCCGCTCCAGCTCGTGTGCGAGGCGGGGGCGGGCGTCGGGGCGCTCCGGGTCCTGGAACTCGAAGAAGTGGCTGCGGAGGGCGAGCACGGGCGCGGGCGTGTCGAAGAGGGGCAGCGTGACGACACCCTCCGTGGCGAGCAGCCCCTTGCCCTGCACCTCCACGCCCGTGAAGCGGCGGCACGCGGCGGGCACCGCGTGCGCGGCCTGCGCGTCCGTCCACATGCTGAGCAGGGAGAGCCGGGGCCACAGCTCGCGGGCCTGGAGGCCGTGGTGCAGGGAGGAGCGGAGCACGGCGGCGCGCGCGGGCTGCGCGGGGAAGCGCAGGCGGGCGAGGACGGCGCGCACCGCGGCTCCGTCATCTCCTGGCGGTCGGCAGGTGCCGCGCTCCAGGTCCTCCGCCAGTCGCTCGCCGTGCCGCACCAGCGCGTCCATGAGCAGGGTGAGGAAGCTGGGGTTCCACACGCTGATGAGCGTCAGGTCCTCGCGCGCGACGAGGTGCCACAGCGTCACGTAGCGGCAGGACTCCACGTCCGGCAGGGCACCCACGATGCCGGGCACGGCGAAGACCCGCGCGAGCAGCGGCCGCAGCGCACGAGAGAAGTAGGCGCTGTCCTCCATGCTGCCAACGGGGAGTCCTCCGGAGGTCCGTCCCTGCTTCGCGCCCATGGGGGAGATGGACCAGTAGCTCGGGCCGGTGCGCAGCGCGGGCCTGCGGTGGAGCAGCTCGAAGAGCATGGGGGAGAGGGCGGCCTGGAACTCGGAGAGCAGGCCCTGCGTCATCGGCACCAGCTTGCTCGCGCCCGAGGAGCCTCCGGACGGCTCGAAGCGGAGTACCGGCTCGTGGGTGAGCACGCGGGGCGCGCCGGCCGCGATTCGCTCCACGTCCGGCGCGACGGCATCCGGGGAGGCCAGTGGCACTGCATCCTGGAAGTGGCGCGGAGTCCGGATGCGGTCGAAGCCCGGAAGGCGCGCGGCCTGCTGGCTGCCCGAGACAGCTTGGAGCACCCGGGACAGGCATTCCGCCTGTGCCGCCTCCGGGACGTGGAGCGCGCGATGGAAGCGCAGCGCGGACGGGGCCAGCGCGGCGCGCAGCCCTCCGAGCATCACGGAGGAGGCCCTCACGGCGTGGCCCCCGGCGTCCCATTCCATGACAGAGCTGCCTGGAGCAGGCCCTGGCACCGGGCCGCGCGGAAGGAACGTTCCTTCCAGCCTGCCGACCCGGCCGGGGCACGACGCCACGTGGAATGAACGTTCCTTCCAGGCACCAGGGCCGGGGGGCGGGGCGCGCCGCGAAGCAGCCTCGCTGACGGCATGGAGGATGCACTCACCGCACGCCCCTCCTCACGTCCCCGCGCGGACGCCCACCTGGCGCAGCCCGCGCTTTGCCCAGCCCCGGAGCTGCTTGACGACGCTGCGCCCCAGCGCCCGGGTGAGGTCCCACCAGCGGATCTCCACCAGGCACACCAGCTCCTCGCCGTCGGCATGCCCGGGGTTGCGCTCGGCGAAGAAGGCGATGTGCGGGTGCGCGGCGGCCTCGCGGTCGATGGGCGCGATGCCGTCCCGCACGCGGTAGTGCGCCCCGTCGAAGCGCAGGGTGCCCCGCCCCGCGTCGTACTGCGCGCCGAACCAGCGGGTCGCCAGCTCACGCAGGAAGTCCGCGCGCCCGGACGGAGGCGTCCAGTCCCGCCGCGGCATCGTCCGCCAGAAGTAGTTCACCGCGAGCAGGTACGTCTTGAACCCGGCGCTCAACAGCAGCCAGTGCAGCGGACGCAGCGGGTGGCGCAGCTTGCGCGACAGCAGGAAGCGCCCGAAGCAGACCTGGAGCACCTTGTGCCCCCACCAGTCCGGATGGATGACGGTGTCGCCCGAGTACACCACCTCCACCACCTGTCCACCGGCCCGCTCCTCCGCGACGCGCAGCGTGCTGAAGCCCACCAGCTCCGCGCCCCGCCGCGCGTGCAGCAGGATGACGTACTGCTTGCCGTCCAGGTCCTCCGTGAACCGCTCCGGCGAAACGCCCGCGTAGCAGAGCTGCATCAGCGCCAGCATCTGCGCCCGCTGCGCCTCCGTCAGCGCTTCCCGCCGCACCGTGGAGCCCTTGAGCGACGACATCATGGCTGGGCGCTCCCGCGCAGCGCCGAGGCATCCGCCGGCTGCCGCAGCTCGTGGTAGCGGTCCGGCTCCAGCGTCACCTGCTGCACGCCGCCGCCATACCAGTGCACCTGTGCCGTCACCGGCCCCGCGTGCCGCCCCAGGCCGAAGTGCAGCCGGGGGTCCGCCGACGCGGAGAAGCCTCCCATCAGCCCCACCTCGCGCACCTGCTCCACGCGCCGGCCGCCCTCGTCATAGGAGACGACGACGCGCGTGCCCACCGCGCTCCGGTGCGTGCCCGTGCCATTGCCCACCAGTGACAGGCCCACGAAGTGCGCGGCCGGGGTCGCCCCGTCCCGCAGCGTGTTGCGATACACGGACACCGGCGCGTGCTGGTTGGTGATGAGCGTGTCCAGGTCGCCATCCCCGTCCAGGTCCGCCAGCAGCACGCCGCGCGAGTTCTCCGGCTCCTCCACACCCAGCTCCCGCGCCACGTCCACGAAGTGCCCCGGCTTCGCGTCGCCCAGGTTGAGGTACGCGCGCCGCGCCTCGTTCGGGTAGATGGTGCGCCCGCGGATGTCGCCCCACTTGTCCGCGTACGTGTGCATCTCCGGCCCGGACTGCATCAGCTTGTGGTTGACGTACCAGTAGTCCTTCCGCTGGCCGTCGGGGATGCGCCACTCCTTCCCGTCCAGCCGGTCATCCACCATGCCGTTGGCCTGCACCAAATCTGGCCAGCCGTCGTTGTCCAAATCGCCGGCCGCCGCGCCCCAGCCGAAGCGCCGCTCGTTGAGCGCGCCCCGGAAGGTGGCCTCGTCGCGGAACGTGGGGACGAAGGGCTCCTTCCCCGGCCCCAGCATCCACAGCAGGCTGCCCTCCGCCTGCAGCGAGTGGTGCACGTTGGACACGTAGACATCCAGCCACCCGTTGCGGTCGAAGTCCGCGACGGACGCATTCATGCCCTTGTACGTGTCCTTCCCAATCTCCCCGAAGAGGCGGCCCGCCACGCGGCGGAAGCGGCGCCCGGCCTCGTTGAGGTACACGTCGTCCGGACCGAAGTCGTTGGCCACGTACAGGTCCGTCCAGCCGTCGCGGTTCATATCCACCGTGCTCACCGCGAGCGACCAGCGCGTGTCGCCCAGGCCCAGCGCGGCGGCGTCCTGCTTCTGGAAGGTGCCGTCGCCCCGGCCCCGGTAGAGCGCCTTGAGGCCGCCGTTGTCCGCGTCGTGCCAGCCGTCGTGCATGAAGCGGAACATGCGCCTGTCTCCAGGGTGCTCGGCGTCCGGCAGGCGGAAGAGGTTGAGCGGCACCGGCGGCGCGTAGTCCGGCAGGTGCGTCGTCATCGCATTCAGCACCAGCAGGTCCAGGTGCCCGTCGCGGTCGTAGTCCAGGAAGGTGAGGCCCAGGCTCACCGCGTGGTCCGCCACCCCCGCCGCCACCGTCACGTCCTCGAAGCCCGCGACGCCAGTCTCGCGCAGCGTGTTGCGCAGCAGGCGCACCGGCCCGAAGGCCACCGCCACCGCGAGGTCCGCGTCTCCGTCCCCGTCCCAGTCCACGAAGGTGCCGCCGCCCGCCAGCCCCTCTTCCTTGTAGCGGGTGGCGAAGCGCTCCAGCGCGGGCACCGCGACGCGCTCGAAGCGGAAGTCGCCCAGGTTGCGGTAGAGGCCGGCGTGGTGCTCGGGCGTGGCCAGCGGGTGCGAGAGGAACAGGTCCAGCTTCCCGTCCCCGTCGTAGTCGCCCGTGGCCACCGCGTCGCCCACCGCCACCAGCCACTTGGAGACGTGCGCCAATCGCGGGTCCAGCTCGTCCAGGGTGCGCCCCATGGTGGAGCCCAGCCCCACCGACGCCGCGTCCAGCCGCTCCAGTTTGAAGGCAAGCGGCGCCGTGCGCGCACCCGGCGCGGCGGCCACCGAGTAGCCCACCACCATGACGGCGCCCAGCCCGCCCACCACGGCCGCGCGCTTCAGCCACGCGGGAGACAGCAGGCCCTTCAGGTGCTCGAACACGCCGCGCTGCCAGGCCGCGCGTGCATGGAGGAAGAGGAAGCGCAGGGTGGCGACGGTGAGGGCCGCGTAGAAGAACGTGTAGACGCTCTCCTTGAAGTGCAGCACCGCGTCCACCACCGTCACCGCCAGGGCCAGCAGCACCTGCCCGCGCCGAGTGCCCGGCGAGGTGGCCGGGTCGGTGAGCATGTAGAAGACGAAGATGAAGAAGGAGGGCGCGCCCAGCGTGCCGAGGAAGAGCACCTCCGGCGGCAGGTGGTGGCGCATGACGTACGCGCGCGCCGCCGTCTGCAGCGCGTAGAAGCCCAGGAAGCTGACCACCAGCCAGCCCCGCCCCACGCGGAAGAAGAAGAGCACCAGCGCCGCCATGACGATGAAGGCGGACAGCGCCACCTCACCGTTGGCCCACTGGTACGCAGGCGCGGCGGTGATGAGCTCGCGCGTGAGCAGCAGCGACGTGGCCACCGCGAACATCGACGGGTTGAAGACGTGCCGCCCCTGGAAGGTGAGCACGTACTTGGAGCCGATGGCCAGCCACACCGGCAGGAACAGCAGCCAGCTGGAGTGCGAGTAGTTGAGCAGCAGCGCCAGCGAGCAGCAGGAGATGTACGCGCTCAGCGGGACGACCTTCTCGCGCTTCAGCAACCACCCGAGCGCCATGTCCAGCAGGCTGCCGGTGACGACAATCGTGGCCATCTGCCACGGGCTGCGGTTGAAGCCGAAGAAGGTGAAGCCCAGCACGCCGTAGAGCGTGAGCAGCCCGGCGAAGGGCAGGCGCGCGTCATTCCACCGGGGCCACGTCCAGCCCCAGCGCTCGACGCGCGGTGTCGTGTGCAGCGGGGCATACACCTGTGCAGCCAGGTTCCCGCCAGGTCCAGCACTCATGGGATGTCGCCTCCGGCCCCGTGTGACGCGCGCCTTGGCGAGAGCCCGGGCAGCTGCCCCGAGCGTGCCCCGCCGCTGGCGGAGTGTCCATTCCGGCGGGGGGCTTGCAACAGCCCTCCCCGGATGTGCTCACCTGCGCGTCCGTCCATTTCATGCGCGCGTCTCTGCAAGCCCCGGGCACGTCCCCTTCCCTGCTCGCTCCTCTTCCCGCCTCGCTCCCACGACGCGCCGCGGTGCCGCGCGCACTGCTGGTGCGGGCCACCGTGCCCGGCCTGCTGCGGCTGGCCGCCGTCGAGTGGGCGTGGATGGGCGCGTGCTGGCTGGCCATGGCCCTGTGGCCGCCGGTGGCGCCGCTGGCGGTGCTCGTGCTCGGCGCGCGCATCCACGCGCTGGGCGTCATCTTCCACGACGCCGTCCACCTGAGCGCGCGGCACAAGGGCCCGGGGCTGCGGCTGCTGGAGGTCCTCACCGGCTACCCGGTGGCCAGCACCTGGGAGTCCACGCGCTACCACCACCTGCGCCACCACCACGACGCGGGCCTGCCCACGGACCCGTACCGCCGCCGCCCGCACCGGGGCTGGCGCCTGGGCGTCACCTGGCTCCTGTTCATGGGCGTGTTGCCCTTCTGGATGCTGCGCGGGCCGGTGGGGCTGCTCGCGTGGGGGGTGCCCGCGCTGCGCGGCGCGTATGCGCGCGTGTTCCTCCAGGCGGGCGCGGTGAAAGCGCCCCCGGACGCGGAGGAGGTGCTCGCGTGTGCCCGCTCGGAGGCCGGGCAGGTGCTCTTCCACCTGGGCGTGCTGGCGCTGGCGTGGCACTGGCCGGCGGCGGTGGGCTGGGGCTACGGGCTGCCGCTGGGGGTGGCCGCGGCGCTCAACGCGCACCGGCTGCTGGCCGAGCACACGCCGGTGGAGGCGCGCGGGCGCACGATGGAGGACGTGCTCGCGGTGACGTCGGACCACGGGCTGGGGTGGCGGGGACGGCTGGGGCTGGCGCCTCGCAACGTGGGCTATCACGTGGTGCACCACCTGCACCCGCAGGTGGCCCTGGAGCACCTGCCCCGGCTGCGCGAGTGGTACGTGGCGCACTTCCCCCACCACTATCCCCCGCCCCGGTGATGCTCTCCGTCCACACCCGCGTCCTGCTCACCGTGCTCGCCCTGGCCTGCGCCGTGGCCGCGCTCTTCTTCCGCCGCGCGCAGAACGCGAAGGGCGCGCGAGGCGGGCGCATCTCCGGGCCGAAGGTGGCCTGGCTCTTCTACGCGGTGTTCCTCTGGTTCCTCGTCTGCCCGCTGGTGGCGGCGGACGCGGCGGTGCCGCTGGAGGCGCGTGCGGTGCTGGGCGCCTTCGCCGCCTTCATGTGGCTGCGCGGCGCGGCGGAGCTGTACCTGCTCTACGTGACGAAGAGCTGGCGGCCCCCGTATGGCGTGGCGCATGACGTGGCGTGCATCGTCCTGGTGCTGGGCGGGCTCGCCTGGGGCCGCGCGCGGTGGACGGGGACGCTGGGCCCCGTGGAGATGTGGGCGCTGGCGCTGGTGCTGCTGGTGCTGGTGAGCCTGTTCGTCGAGGTGGCCTACGCGGCGCTGTTCTTCCACGCGGTGGAGGGACGCACCACCGGCGACGAGGGCATCTGGTTCGCGGACGAGGAGCAGGCGCGCTTCCGCCGTATCAACCGGCTGACGCTGGCGCTCAACGTGCCGCTGTACGCGGGGCTGGCCGGGCTGCTGGCGGTGGGCTGGGCCTGAGACGGCCCGGTGGGTGCTACAGTGCCAGGTCCGCATGGGACACCCCACTCTCGAGAACGAGACCCCCTTCGCCTTCGACCTGATGGGCCTCGCCGACGAGGAGGGGCGGCCGCTGCTGCTTCTCGTAGTGAAGGCCACCTACGCCTTCGGTGACTCCGCGTTGAAGCTCGCCGATGAGCAGGTCCCGGTGAAGTGGAGTGGCCAGCCGTGGGGCAAGCCCGGCGAGTCCAGCGACAAGTACGAGCCGGAGGTCGCCTTCATCAAGCCCGCCACGGACGTGGTGCTCCTCGGCCACGCATACCCGTCCCAGAAGGGCGCCACCGAGACGCTGGTGGCCCTCCAGGTCGGAGCGCTGAAGAAGGCCGTACGCGTGGTGGGCGAGCGGACGTGGTACCGGAGCATGGGCCACGTCGCCGCGACGAAGCCACTGCCCTTCGACAAGCTGCCCCTCACCTGGGAGCGCGCCTTCGGCGGGTGGGACAGGACGGACGCGGCGAAGCCCGCCTTCGAGCCGCGCAACCCCGTGGGCACGGGCTTCCGCGCCAGCCCGCGCCACTTCGACGAGGGGCTGAAGCTGCCCAACCTGGAGGACCCCGTGGAGCCACTGCGCGAGTTCGGCCAGAGGGTGACGCCCGCGGGCTTTGGCTTCACGTCACCACACTGGCAGCCGCGCGCGAAGTATGCGGGCACCTACGACGAGGCGTGGAACAAGACGCGCAAGCCGCTGCTGCCCAAGGACTTCGACCGGCGCTTCTTCAACGCCGCCGCGCCGGGCCTCGTCGCGCCGGGCTACCTGAAGGGCAACGAGCCCGTCATCATCGCGGGTGCCTCGCCGAAGGGCCGGCTGTCCTTCCCGCTGCCCGGCCAGGCGGCCCCGGTGGTCACCGTGGCGCTGGCCAGCGGCGAGGACGCACAGCCTGCGATGCACCTGGACACCATCATCCTCGACACGGATGCGGAGCACGTACTGCTGCTCTGGCGCGGGCACGTGGTGCTGAGCGAGGGCCTCCATGACGTGCGCGGTCTGAAGGTCACCGCCGAGGGCGTGTCCAAGCCGAAGAAGCCCTGAGAGGGCTCCATTGGCTGTCGCTGGCAGGAACCACTACAATCGCAGACAGCACGGACCCGGGGGGGGCCGCAATGGTCAAGCGCACGAAGAAGAACATGACGCGCGAGGAGAAGTTCATCCAGCGCGTCTACGCCCTGCGCCTCAAGAACCCTGAAAAGCACACCCGGCCCCGCGGCCTCCAGCGCGAACCAGAAGCCCGAACATCTCAGCAGCCAGAAACTGATTCGCGGAAACCTCGCCCCAGGGCGGCACCTCTATACGTTCGACGAAGGCAAGCTCAAGCAGGCCTACGTCCAGTCGTATTACGCGTGGAACGCCTGGAACTACATCGGCTCAGGCGCGGACGACGCACGCGACATCTACAAGGGAGAAGAAACGCGTTTCCCCGAGCACCAGTTCTTCCACGCCGACCACCGGCCCAACTTCTATCAGCTCTATCCGACCCCAGCCCTCGGTACCTACGCGGAGGTGGAGGCACGCTACAAGCAGGAGAAAGACCCCGACCTGCGCCGCTACTACCGACGCAAGACGAGCGTCCTCTACGTCAGCAAGGAGTTCAACAAGCGGTCGAGCGTCATCGGCGTCACCCTGCCCTACCCGTGGGAGGCCCACCACCTGCTCTCCACCAACGTCTTCTACAAGTACCTCACGTTGGCGCAGATCAAGGTCATCCTCCGCAGCGACTACGACATCAACGATGGCCGGAACATCATCTTCCTTCCCCAGGAGCCCATCGACACGCCCGTCCACAAGCTCCCGTACCATTCCTCCGGGCACACCCAATACGACAAGAAGATCAAAAGAGAGATGGTCACACTGAAGGCCACGCTGGATGACATCGTGAAGAACCAGCGCGACCACAAGGAGGCGGCCAAGATGATAGAGAAGGAGCTGCACGACCTCGAAACGATAATGTTCATGTACACCCGCGACGTGGGCAAGAAGCCCCGGCAGAAGCTCCATTGACCCCGATGCGCTACTTCGTTTTCGTCGAAAACGGGGACGTTGAGGACAATGCCGTCCTGTCGGACCCGCCTGAATCCATCAAAGATGAGCTGTTCAGGTTCCGTGAGGGCGTGCCCCTCAAGGACTGGTTTCCGTCCCCTGCCGTGTTCCCGATGGACCCGGAGTTCCCCAAGGCCCGCAAGCTCTATGACCTGCAGGCCACCACCCTCAGCATCACCATCGCGTCCAAGGCGCTCAAGACCACCTTCGACGAGGCCGGCTGCGACAACGTCGAGTACCTCCCCATCCTCATCCACAACCACCGGGGGAAGCTCGCCAGCGCTGACTACTGCATCGCCAACATCCTCCAGCCCGTGGATGCCATGGACCGCGAGGCCTCCATCTACACGAACAGTGCGCTGATTCCTTCGCTCGTCACGCGGCTGGAAAAGCTCGTCCTGCGGATGGAAGCAATTCCCCCCGGCCTTCACCTCTTCCGGCTCACCGGCGTCCCTCACTATCCGCTGGTCAGCGAGACGCTCAAGCGGGCCATCGAGAAGAAGAAGCTGACCGGGATGCTCTTCGTTGCTCCCGAGGAGTTCAACAGCGCGCTGTACTGAGCAGGGGGCCACATGCGCAGCCTGGCATCGTATATGGATGTCGGCAGGCAGTACCTCGTCCAGACCTCCGCGGACTTCGACCCGGCGGCCCCCTGGGACGAGCGGCTCGAGCACCACCGCACCTGGGGCTTGGCGCTGAAGATGGTCGCCTACGGGAAGCTGCTGGTGGAGTGCGACGTGCCAGGCTTCCATGCGCACCTGCTGTGCGCGGCGATGAACTGGCGCCAGCTGCTCACCCACGCCCGGGCCGAGGGCCACCGCGTCCCCGCTTCGATGAATGACGCGTTGCTGAGCGCCATCGCCTGCGGGCGGATGGACCTGGCGCTCGAGCTGGCGGAGCTCTCGGCCCGGGAGCCGACGGTGCCAGAGTACGAGGACGAGTTCCTCGGCGCCTTCTTCCTCCAGGAGTACCTGCGCTCCCGCGTGGGCCGGGGAGAGGCCGTGGACCTGGAGCGCCTGTGCCAGGACATCGATGACTTCCTGGGCGAGCCGAGCCCGCGCACGGACACGCTTCGTGCGCTCGCCCGTGGGGACGGGCCTGCCTTCGACGAGGCCTTCCGGACCTGGAACGAGACGGTGGCCGCCACCCGGGCCGACCCGGCCGCGCCCGGCTCCACCTTCTCGTCTGGCATCACCCGTCACGTCTGGCTGGAGGGGCTCGCCCTGCTCCGGCTCGCGGGTGAGGCCGGCCTCTCACTCCCATCCGAGCTCCGGCCGCTGCTGCCAGGACTCGTGCTCCAGCCACCCCCGGCGACGCTCTCGGCGGTGCCCTGGCTGCTCGGACAGACCCGCCTCACCGAGGAGGACCTGTGAGCGGCCCCGCGAAGCCGTCCATCCGGAGACTCGCCGTCACCGGCATCGGCATGGCGTCCTCGCTGGGCGACGCGGTGACGGCCTGCGCCGCGGCACGAGCGGGGCTGGTCCGGCCCGGCTCGCTGCCACTCTTCTCCGGCATGGACGGGGAGGAGCCCGCCGTCGTCTCTGGCCATCCCTGTGCCGAGGTCCAGGGCTTCGAGGGCTTCGCCCGGCTGTGCTACCTCGCGTTGCTGGCGCTCGAGGATTTGCTCACACGGTGGTCTCCGGGAGACGTGCCTGCCTCGCGTATCGCGGTGCTCATCAACCTGCCCACGAGCGATGAGCGCCCGCTGCTGCTCGCGCACCTGGGCCGCGCTGGAAGCAGCACGCCCGGCGCCCGGGAAGGAGATGTCTTCGCGGGCATGCTCGGCCCCCTCATGCCACGGCGCTGCGCGGAGCAGCGCTGCGCTTCGTGCATGGCGGGCATGCGGGCGTGGGCGAAGCGCTCCTCCAGGCCGAGTCCATGCTGGACAACCGGCAGGCGGAGCTCTGCGTGGTGGGCGGCGTCGACAGCTTCCTGGAGACCCCCACGCTGGAGTGGCTGGATGGCACCGGGAGGCTCAAGACACCCGAGCGGCCCACCGGGCTGATGCCCGGCGAGGGCGCCGCATTCGTGGCCCTCGGCCGGCCCTCCCGCGCTCGTGAGCCGCAGCAGCCTCCGCTGGCGCTGCTCGGGCCGCTGTCCTGGGGAGAGGAGGAAGCCGACGAGAGCCCCGCCCCCGGAGAGGTCCTGGCGCGCACCCTCCGCGACGTCCTGGAGCGCAACCCCGAGAGGGACGAGGAGGCCTGTGTCCTCATCCACGACCTCAACGGGCAGGATGGGCGCGCCCTGGACTGGGGTCATGCGCTGCTCCGGAGCAGCCAGGCGTTTCCGCGCATCGGGCAGCTGCCACGATGGCTGCCAGCCCTCAGCTTCGGAGACGTGGGCTGCGCCACGGGCTTCTTCCAGCTCTGTATCGCCGTGCGCGCCTTCGCGCGCGGGTACGCGGCGGGCCCACAGCTCCTGCTCGCCTGCAGCTCGGACGAGGGCGCACGGGCCGCGCTCGTTGTCACGGCCCCAGGCTCTCCGGGCTTCCATGACTCCGGGGACCTGGCCCGACCCGGCTCGCGCAGCGTCGTCCCGAGGGAGTAGACTGTCCCCTCTGGAGGTGGACGCCATGCCCGTCAATACCGGTGTGAACAAGATGTCCGTGGTGACCAAGGACAGCGGCGGCATCACCACGGCCTTCCCGGACGTGTGCAAGACGCCCAGCCCCGCCGGGCCCGTGCCCATTCCGTACCCCAACATCGCCCAGTCCTCGGACACCGATAAGGGCACCAAGAAGGTGTCCGTGGCCGGCAACCCGGTGTGCGTGAAGGACTCCAACTTCAAGACGAGCACCGGCGACGAGGCGGGCACCGCCGGTGGCGGCGTAGCCTCCAGCAAGACCAAGGGCAAGGCCGAGTTCGTCAACTTCTCCTTCGACGTGAAGTTCGAGGGAAAGAATGTGGCGCGCGCCATGGACCTGATGCTCCACAACGACAAGAACACGCCCCCCTTCCCCGTCATCCAGGGGCCCGTCATGGCCAGCGGTGATGGACCGGGCAAACCCAAGTGCCTCGTCTGCGACCACGACGTCTAGGCCCCCGCACGCTGGAAGCCACTCCATGAGCGCACCTCCCGACAGGAAGCCCCTCGCCCCGGAGCTGCACACCCCGGAGCCCATCCTCGGCAGTCGCGGAGGCCAGCTCGCCGGGCTCGATGCCTCGGGCGCCGTCCTCGTCGACTTCCCCGGCAACACCACGGGCCCCGTGCGCGCCCGGCTCGCCGTGGCAGTGGATGCGAAGACGCTCCAGGCCGCCGTGGCCCAGAAGCAGAAGGTCGTCCTCCTCTTCGAGAACGGCGACCCGCGCCTGCCCTTCGTAATGGGCCTCATCCAGGAGCCCAGCCCGACGCCCCTGCTGGACTCCCTGCTGAACGCGCCCCCCGAAGAGGCACGGGCTCCCACCGAGGCCCACGTGGACGGCAAGCGCGTGGTCATCGAGGGCCAGGACGAAATCGTCCTCAAGTGCGGCGAGGCCAGCATCACCCTGCGCCGCAACGGCAAGGTCATCGTGAAGGGCACCTACCTCGAATCCCGCGCCACCGGCACCCACCGCATCAAGGGTGGCTCCGTGGAGATCAACTAGCCCGCCATGGCCGAGCACTCCGGACGGACGCTGCGCTGGGACATCTACGAGGAGCACCTCAACGAAGGCGCGTTCCGGTGGACGCAGCGGGAGAAGGCGCTCGACGCGCCTGACTACACGCTGGAGGAAGTGGCGGAGCTGGAGGAGCCGGTCGCCGCGCACGTGGATGCGCTGGTGCTGGGCGGTGAGCCCGTCGCGAAGCGCCTGCTGGTGCCCGCGCTGGCGGACGAGCCCGAGCGCGTCGTCGCGGCGGCCCTCGCGCTGCTCGGCGCCGAGGAGCCTTCCGGCCCCGCCGCGGTGCTCGCCGCGCTTCCCGTGGCCGAGCCTCCCGCGCTCGTTGCACTCCGGCGCGCCCTCGAGCTGTCCTCCCCTGCCGCCATTCCCGCGGACCTGCCGTCACTCCTGAAGAAGGAGGATGGCCTGCCGGAGCTGTTCGCCCTGGTGCTCGACACGCTGGGCTCGCACGGGCTGACCACGGCGCCGCTGTGCACGCCGTTCCTCGCGCACCCGGAGCCGCAGGTGGCCGCCGCCGCCCTTCGCGCCGCCAGCCGTGCCCGGCTGCCGCTGGACTCCTCCGTGCTTCAGCGCGCGCTGGACTCGGGCGAGCCCGCGCTGCGTGACGCCGCCATCGTCGCGGGGCTGCTGGGAGGCCACCGCAGCGCCTGGGCCGCGTGCCAGGCCGTGGCCGAGTCCCGCACGCCCGGCGGCCGGCTGCCCCTGCTGCTGCTGGGCATGAGCGGGGACGAGCGCGACGTGAAGCGGCTGCTGGAGCTGCTCCCGGACGCGAAGCTCCAGCGGGACGTGCTGTGGGCGCTCGGCTTCAGTGGCCGCATGGCCGCCGCCGACGCCTGCGTGGAGCTGATGCGGCAGAAGCCCGTGGCGGCGCTCGCGGGCGAGGCCTTCTCCGCCATCACCGGGCTGCGCCTCGTGGAGCAGTACGCGGCCGTGCGGGAAGAAGAGGACGACGCGCTTCCTCCCCTGGAGGAGGACGACCTCGACGCGGACCTGTCGGCGAAGCCGGAGGACTCGCTGCCGCTGCCCCAGCCCGACACCGTGACGGCGTGGTGGCAGGAGACGCGCCAGAAGCTGGACGTGAAGCAGCGCTACCTCGCGGGGCAGCCCTTCACTCCGCAGGCCCTGCTCGAAGCGCTCGTCAGTGCTCCCATGCGGCGCCGCCATGCGCTGGCCCTGGAGCTGGCGCTGCGCAGCCGGGGCGCCATCCTGGTGCCCACGCGGGGCTTCGTCTCGCAGCAGCTCGCCACCTGGAAGGAGGCGCGCTCGGTGCCGGCGTCTTCCATCAGCCGGCCCTTCGCCGAGGGCCTCCGGGGCTGACGCTTCGGGAGGCGTGAAGGCCTCACGCCCCCGGGTGCACACCCGCGCCCGCGTCACCGTGGATGAGCCACTGGCGCGCGGCCGACTCCTGCCAGAAGCGCTTGAGCACCCGGTCCGCCCGGCTCTCCCGGGCAATGCGTTGCAACTGCAGCGAGACAATCTGGCTCTCCACCAGCTCCGCCACCCGCACCACACCGCAGCGCAGCCCGTACTCCTGCGCGCGGCGCAGCAGGTCCGCCGCCTCCGGTGACACCGGCTTGAAGGTGCGCAGGTCCGCCTTCAGCTTGATGTCCCGCCCCCGCAGCGACTCCGTCGCCGCCCTCAGCTGCGCCACGAAGCGCTGCATCTCCTCCACGCGGAGGTACCCGTCCAGGATGAAGTCCACGATGGCGTGCCGCCGGTCCACCTCGAGCTGGAACACGGGACTCCCCCCTTCACTCACATGGATTCACCGTTGAACCGGTTGAGCGAGGATTGGAGCGTAGAGAACCCCGAGGTCCGTCGATAGGCGTCCGGCAGGGCGGTGCGAGCGTTCAGTTCAGGAAGCCGTGCCCAGTTGCTCCAGCAACAGCGCCAGCGCCCGCTCCGCCACCGCGCGGCGGATTCCCGCACGCTCTCCCGTGAAGACGTGGCGCTCCACCGTGGCCTGTTCCCCCCTGCGCAGCACGGCGATGAAGGCCAGCCCCACGGGCTTCTGCGGCGTGCCTCCGCCCGGGCCGGCGATGCCCGTCTCCGCCACCGCCCAGTCCGCGCGCGAGCGCTCCAGCGCGCCCCGGGCCAGCGCCTCCGCCGCCTCCACGCTCACCGAGCCGTGCGCCTGGAGCAGCTCCAGCGGCACGCCCAGCTGCTCCACCTTGGACTCGTGCGAGTAGGGCACGAAGCCGCGCTCCACCACCGCCGACGCGCCCGGCACGTCCGTCAGCCTCGCGCAGAGGAGCCCGCCCGTACACGCCTCCACCAGCGCCAGCCGCACGCCCGCGGCCCGGCACCGCTCCAGTACCTCCCGCGCCAGCACGTCCGGTGACTCGCCCGTCATCTCGGTCCTCCCGCCAGGGCCTGGAAGCCCCACTTTCTCATCTTCCACGCGTACCCCGTGAGCCAGGGAAGTTGTCCTCCGTCCTGCGCGGAGCCCCCACCCCAGGCCCCCTGGTGCGCCCGGACGCCATCACCACCTTCCGGCCCCACCCGCCGCGCCGCAAGAGCCCTCCGGCGCCGCGCCCCCGTAGAGGTCCCCATGGCTGGAGCAGTGAGGAAGTCCCTGGCCCTCGTGTGGCTGCTGGCGCTCGCGTGGCCCCTGACGGCCGAAGCCCAGTCACAGGACGCCGACTGGCGGCCACGCTTCCCGCCCGTGGTGGACACGCCCTTCAAGAAGGTGCCGCGCCCCATCATCGGCGCGCTGAGACAGCCGCTCCATGAGCTGCCGCAGAACGACCACTTCGAGCTCATCGGCTACCACCCGCTGCCCAACCCGGGAGACACCATCGCCCGGGGCCGCAATGGCCCCACCGGCATCGCTGGCGACTGTCTCTACGTGGGCAGCCGCATCGGGCGAAGACCCGGCACCGGACCCGCGTTCGGCACCCCGCCCCTGCCGCCCGAGGTGCTCATCGTCGACATCTCCAACCCCCGCAGGCCACGTCCCGTGGGCGCGCTGCCGACGACTCTCAACGCCACGTCGCGAGAGCTGCGCACCATCCCCGACGCGCGCACCCTCATCATCATGAACTTCCGCGAGGTGGGCCCGGACAGCGGCGCGGTGAACAACTACCAGGTCTATGACATCACCGACTGCCGCCGGCCCGTGCTGCGGCAGACGATTTCGCTCGGCGTCGACCGGCCGCAAGAGTTCTTCCTGTGGAGGGACCCGCGCGAGCCCGCGCGCTTCCTCCTGTATTCCTCCATCCACCTGGGCGACGTGCGCGAGCCGTCCCTGCGCGTCTTCGAGCTGATGGCGCCCCCGGACGGCCCCATCAGCCCCGAGCCGGTGGCCACCTTCACCCTCACCCCCGCCGTGCCCCGCGTGCAGCCGGTGGAGCCGTTCGAGTGGCGCGACGACCACTTCGTCTTCGACACCGAGAAGTCCGCCGTGCAGCGCAACAACGTGCACTCCATGTCCGTCTCCGCGGACGGCACGCGGGTGTACGTGGCCAACATCCACGGCGGCTACTACGTGCTGGACAGCACGCGGCTGGCGAACAAGGAGCCGTGCATCCGCGACACCGTCACCGTGGACGAGACGAGCAACACCGACCCCCGCCTCTGCCTGCGCAAGCTCAACCCGCACCCGGACGCGCGGGTGGACTTCACGCCGCCGTATGCGTGGACGGAGCACTCGGTGTACCCGGTGCCGGGCCGGCCGTACCTCGTCATCTCCGGCGAGCGCAACGGCACCAACACCTGCCCGTGGAGCTGGGGCCACATCCTCGACATCTCCAACGAGCGGCGGCCCCAGGTCGTCTCGCGCTACATGCTGCCGGAGAACCTGGAGGCCAACTGCGTCACCGGCGGCCCGGGAGACCCGTCGCTGTTGCGCGAGTTCTCCCCGCACCAGCAGCTCGTCTTCCCCAACCTCTTCTTCGTCTCCTGGTACTCGGCGGGGCTGCGCGTCTGGGACATCGCCAACCCCGCGCTCCCCATGGAGGTGGGCGTCTATGTCCCCAAGCCCGCGTCGCGCGTGGTGGAGCGCTTCCGCGACAGCCCGGACGTGTGGATGTGGCCGCACCCCATCCTCTACAACGGCCTCATCTACATCACCGACGAGAACAGCGGCCTCTACGTGCTGCGCTACAAGGGCCCCCGCGCCAGCGAGCTGCCCCGCACGGGCCTGTTCGTCAGCAACACCAACTACCTCGCCCCACCCCCGCTGCCGCCCCGGCCGGCGGCGCCCGCCTCCCACCGGCCCTTCAACCCCAGCGAGGGTCCGCTGGAAAAATGACGGGGCACTGACCGCGCCAGCCGGGTGGGGGGTTTTGGGAGGAATCCCCTGGCTGATATAGGCGGCAGCCGCGAACCGCACTGGCCGGAGTGACAGTTTCGCGAGCTTCGGTTCTGGTGCGTGTGATGCAACTCCAGTGTCTCTGCCTCCTGCTGGCAATGCTCCCCGCGCTCGCAATGGCGCAGGGAGTGCCCTCTCCCTCCAGCGAGCCGCGCGAGGTGGAGGTGGATGTCCAGGCCACCGACGGGGGCACCGCCGTGTCCTCGGACGATGCCGCCCGCCTGGGCCTGGCCACCGACGGCGGCGCGGCGAAGCTGGAGCCGCCCGCGCTGGTGGCGGAGTCCCCCGCCGCGTGGCCCGAGGGCCTGGAGGGCACGCCCGGCGAGGTGACGCTGGAGCTGCTGGTGGACGCCGAGGGCGCGGTGGCCGAGGTGAAGGTGCTCCAGGCCCCCGCCGAGCCGCGCCTCACCGAGGCCGCGCTGAAGGCCGCGCCGGGCCTGCGCTTCTCCCCGGCCACGCTGGGCGGCACGCCGGTGTCCGTGCGCCTGCCCTTCGTCTACCGCTTCGAGCCGCCCGTCGTCGTCCCCGCCGCCACCGCGCGCATCCAGGGCGAGGTGCGCGCCCGCGGCACGCGCCGCCCCCTGGCCGACGCCACCCTCTTCCTGGACGGCAGCGCCGAGCCCGCGGGCGCCGTGGACACAGCAGGCCGCTTCACGCTGGAAGTCACGCCCGGCGCCCACAGGGTCGAGGTGCGCGCCCCCGGCCACAAGGCCTCCACCTTCGAGGAGACGGTGGCGCAGGGGCAGTCCCTGCAGGTCGTCTACCGGCTCCAGCCCGGCCAGGTGAACCCGTATGAGACGGTGGTGCGCGACGACCGGCCGCGCACGGAAGTCACCCGCATCAGCCTGCACGAGCAGGAGATTCGCGAGGTGCCCGGCACGCTGGGAGACCCGTTCCGCGTGGTGATGCTGATGCCGGGCGTGGGCAGCCTCGCGTCGGGCATCAGCTACCCGGTGGTGCGCGGCAGCCAGCCGGCGGCCACCGGCTTCTTCCTCGACGGCGTGCGCATCCCCATGCTGTACCACCTGCTGCTGGGGCCCGCCGTCATCCACCCGGACTTCATCGACACCGTGGACTTCTATCCGGGCACGCCGCCGGTGCGGCTCGGGCGCGTGCTGGGCGGCGCGGTGGAGGGCCGGCTGTCCCGCCCGCGCGAGGACCGGCTGCACTTCACCGCCTACGCGGACTTCATCAACAGCGGCGGCTTCATCGAGTACCCGTTCAAGGAGACGGGCACCTCCATCAGCGCCGCCGGCCGCGTCAGCTACACCGGGCTGTTGATTTCGCTGGGGGCCAACCTCCTCAACGAGCCGGGAGCGGAGAACGTGCGCGCCAACTTCTGGGACTACCAGGCGCGCGTGGAGCAGAAGGTGGGCCAGGGGCGGCTGCGGCTGTTCGCGCTGGGCAGCTCCGACGACGTGGGCGTGAGCCCGGGGACGGAGTACGAGGGTGACTCGGGAGGCGGCGTGGTGTCGCGCTTCCACCGGGTGGACCTGCGCGGCACGCACCCGCTCGCGGGCGGCGAGGCGGAGCTGGGCTTCACCGTGGGCTGGGACGCGGTGGGCCTCACCGGCGAGGAGTCGCGCCAGCAGCCCGCGGGAGGGCTGGCCTCCGAGCAGGTCGGTGAGTACGCGCTGGAGCAGACGAGCGTCGCGCTGCGCGCGGGCTGGACGCGGCGGCTGGGTGAGACGCTGGAGGTGGCGGTGGGCGGCGACGTGGAGCACCGGCGCGCGGCCACCGTCATCACCGGCCAGGCGCTGCCTCCGGGCTACCGGCCGGGCAGCGCTCCGGACCCGCTGAAGAACCCCTCGTCGCTGGCCACGTTCTCCGGCGCGTGCGCCACCGCGACGTGGAGCCCGGGCGAGCGCTGGCTCTTCCAGCCCGGCCTGCGCGTGGACGCGTACCACCTGGTGCCCGGCATCACCCACACCGCCGTGGAGCCGCGCCTCACCGTGCGCCACCGGCTGACGGACGCGCTCACCCTCAAGGGCGGCGCGGGCCTCTTCCACCAGCCGCCCACCGTGCTGCTGCACCTGCCCGCGGTGGACACCGCCGGCCTGCGCTACGGGCTGCAGGAGGGCGCGCAGCTCGACGTGGGCGCCGAGTGGAAGGCCTTCGAGGGGCTGGAGCTGAGCGGTGACGTCTTCTACAACCCGCTGTCGCGCACGGTGGAGTTCGACGTGCAGGACGTGGTGGAGAACCGCCGCCGCGGCTCGCTGGCCGCGCAGGACCTGGCCGCCAGCGGCTACGCGTACGGCTTCGAGCTGATGGCGCGCCACCCGCTGGGCCGCAACTGGTTCGGCTGGGCCTCCTACAGCTTCCTGCAGAGCAGGCGCCACGTGCGCCTCGAGCGGTATGGCGACGACAACCGGGTGGTGGAGACGCAGGAGGGCACCCTGCCCTTCGCCTTCGAGCAGGCGCACGTCTTCAACGCCGCCCTCAGCTACAAGCTCGGCAACAACTGGACGCTGGGCACGGTGGTGCACTTCAACACCGGCCGCCCCGAGTCCGGGCACGTGACGTCGCAGACCCACCGCCTGGTGCCGGGGCGCGAGGGACGCGGGGAGTGGGTGCGCCAGGACGAGGACCGCGTCGAGCGGCTGGGCAACTTCTTCCGCGTGGACTTCCGCGCGGCGAAGTCCTGGGCCATGGAGGACTTCACGCTCGACGCCTACCTGGACATCCTCAACATCTCCGTCCAGCAGGAGGTGTTCGGCTACGAGTACGGCCACGACTACGCCACCGGCGCCCCGCTGCGCAAACCCATGCAGCTGCCCATCATCCTCCCGCTCTTCGGCGTGAAGGGGACGTACTGACATGCGCCATCTGCTGCCCCTGTCCCTGCTCGCGCTTCTCGCCTCCGGCTGTGAACGGATGCCGGAGGACTCCGTCTTCCTCTATGGCCGGCTGCTGAAGGAGGACGGCTCGCCCCAGGCCGGCTCGCTGCGCGTGGAGCGCGCGCTGAACCGCAGCTTCGTCGACGGCCAGTACAACCCGGAGGTGGACTGGAACTTCGAGCCGTACTCGGAAGGCGACAGCCAGGACTCCGGCGACTTCACGCTGGAAATCGTCTACGGCGATACCTACGTGGAGGACCTGTACAGCTACGCGAGCCACCGCTTCCGCGTGTACCCGCCGCTGGACGCGGACGGCAACGGCGTCTTCGTGGCCTTCTTCTTCCAGGACGACGTGGAGCTGCCGGCGCTGCGGCCGTGGACGTCGGGGCTCGCCGTGACGAGCGGCCCCGAGGGCCCCACCCTGTCCTTCGCCCCCGCGCCGCCCGGGCCGGAGGTGCCTCCGGCCGGGAGGCAGCGCGAGTTCTACGACAACGAGGGGAACGTCGTGCCCAGGCCCCCCAGCACCACGATGCCGGTGGTGCAGCTGCATGGAGCGGGCGCGCTGGTGTGGCAGCAGCTCCAGGCGGCGTCGCCCTGGGTGCCGAGCCCCTACGTGCTGGAGGACTTCCAGGGCGTGGAGGCACAGGTCCGCGCGCTCAGCGCGGACGAGTGGTACTTCGAGCCACTGGCCGCCCAGTACAGCTCCGTCACCTTCCGGATGGAGTGGAGGAGCCCGCGCGTGGCGGTGCCCCCCGGGGGCCTCACGCCCATCAGCCGGGGCGCCGGGTGCAGCGCCGCGCCGGTGGACGGTGCCTGCCCGTTCACGGACGGGAAGCTCCTTCCCCGGGACACGCTGCCCGAGAGCCAGCAGCCCGGGGCCGGGAGTGACTTCGGCGTGGAGGCGGTGAGCTTCACGCTGCCCGCGCCCGCCCGCCCGCGGCGACTGGTGGTGCGCGCGCTGGAGACGACGCTCGGCTACACGCCGCGCATGCGGCTGGTGCTGGAGGGCAGCACGGACGCCGTCAGCTGGGCCCCGCTGGGAGACTTCCCCATCGTCAACTACGACGAGAAGGACCGGAACCGGGAGCTGTACAGCTACGCCCTCACGAACGACGAGGACAGCCCGTTCGACGCGCCGATAGTGGTCTTCAATGGCCCGCTGTTCCTCGATGCGCCCCTCACCGGCGATGCCCCCGTGCGCCATGTGCGGCTGCGCGTGACGGGCGAGGACGGGAAGACACCCGGCAGGCTGTTGAAGCTGGCCGAGCTGTCGCTGTTCGAATAGGCGAGCCGTGCCGCCGCGGGGCTCAGTCGTGGGTCCAGTACTCAATCTCGCCCTTGTTGGCGATGCCGGTCAGCTTCGGGTGCGCGTAGCCGTGCTCGAAGTTCGTCTTCCCGGCCTGGGCGATGAGGGGGCCGTTCTTCGCGTCGTACGGCCCGGCCCGGTCGGGGCGCACCATGGCCACATGGCCGCTCTGGCTGGGGTCCGGGTTCTTCCACGCGAGCACCGTGGGGTGGCCGGCGTTCGCCCGCGCCTGCGCCTCTTCCGGGCTTATCTTGCGCCAGCCGCGTGAGGGCCCGTGCTTGCGCAGCCAGTCGACCTGGCCATTCGCATTCGTCTCCACGGCCGGCTTCGCCCAGATGGGCTCCCCCACCTTCGCCTTGCCGTTCACCTTGCCCGGCTCGCCGGTCGCCGGGTCGTAGGCGATGGGAAGCTCGCAGCCCATCGCCTTCGTCGCGTCCCAGACGTACGTGTTGCAGTGGGTCTTCTGGTCGGCCTTGATTTCGTAGCGGGGGCTGACCGCCACGCTGAACTGGTCCAGCACCGCGTCGTAGGCGAGCGGGTTGCGCGCCCCCTCGGAGTTGCGGAGCACCGGCTCCACGGGCGCTCCGGGCGGCGTCTTCAGGAACAGCTTCGTCTTCAGCCCGGACTTCAGCTCGGTCAGCAGCTCGAGCGGGTTGGGCAGGAGCTGCTTCGGCTGGAAGGCGTCGAGCGTCATGGCCGGAGCGGCGGGCGCCGCCTTCGGTGCGCTCGCGGGCGGGGGTGGGGGGAGCTCGCGCGTCTGCTGGGGCGCGAGGGGGCGGCTCTGCGGTCCAATGGGTGCGGGCATGCCCCGGTGCTTTTGCAAGCCACGCGCCTGCGTCCGTCCCCCCTCGATGTGACTGCGCACCGTGACAGCTGTCACGCACTTGGAGGCCGGGTGTCCCAGCGTCCGGTGGTTCCTGCGTGACGCCCTGCCCCTCGCGCAGCAGAGTGCGCCGCGTGTCAGGGCAAGCATTGAGGATGGGGTGGAGTGTCGCGGCGGCGGTGCTGATGGCGGCCTGCGCCTCCGTGCGTGAGCGGCCAGCGGACGGCCCGGTGGACGAGGCCGAGGTCTACCTCCAGGCGTGGGCCCGAGGGGACGTGGCGGCGCTGCGGCGCGCGGTGGTGGAGCCTCCCTCCAGCTTCGAGGCGCAGCACCAGCACTTCCGCGACGGGCTGCGCATCGTCTCCTCCCGGTTCGAGCTGGGACGCGTGGAGCGCGACGGGGAGAGCGGCCTGGCCACCTTCCGCGCCTTCCACGTGCTGCGCGGGCTGGGCGAGTGGGAGGTGGCGGGCACGCTGCGCTTCGTGCGTGTCGGAGGGCGGTGGCTCGTGCGCTGGAGCCCGGAGGTGCTGCACCCGGAGGCGCGCGAGGGCGACCGCTTCTCGCGCACCCGGACCCGCGCGGAGCGGGCCGACCTGCTCGACGCGCGCGGAGAGCCCCTCACCCACGTGGGCGAGGTCATCACCGTGGGCGTGCAGCCTTCGCGGATGCAGGGGCTGGCCGCTGTCGCGTCCGCGCTCCAGGTGCAGCTCGGCGTGGACCCGGAGCGGGTGGAGAAGCTGGTGAGCGCGGGGGGTGCGGCGTCGGACCCCGAGCGCTTCGTGCCCGTCATCGACGTGCGGCCCGAGCGCTATCAGCAGGTCCGCCCCGCGCTGGCCCCCGTGCCCGGCATCTTCTTCCGCCGCAAGAGCGCCCGGCTCTCTCCGGCCGAGGGCTTCGCCGCGCACACCCTGGGCCGCGTCGGCGAGGTGACGGCGGAGCTGCTCGCGGAGCTGGGGCCGACGTACCTGCCGGGAGACGTGGTGGGGCTGTCCGGGCTGGAGCGGGCCTTCGAGGCGCAGCTGGCGGGACGTCCCTCCGGCGAGGTGCGGCTCACCCGGGCGTCCGGTGAGGTGCGCGTCCTCTTCCGCTTCGAGGGGACGGAGGGAACTCCGCTGTCCACCACGCTGCTGCCCGAGGTGCAGGCCGCGGCGGAGGCGGCGCTCGATGGTGTCGCGCAGCCCGCGGCGCTGGTGGCGGTGGACAGCGGCACGGGGGCAGTGCTGGCCGTGGCGAGCCGGCCGCTCGGGCAGGCGCTGAACCGGGCGCTCACGGGACGCTACCCGCCCGGCTCCACGTTCAAGGTCGTCACCACCGAGGCCCTGCTGGCCCAGGGCATGGGCGTGGAGGCTCCGGCGCCCTGCCCTCCCGTGGCGACGGTGAAGGGGAAGGCGTTCCGCAACTTCGAGGGCGAGGCGCTGGGGAACAGCACGCTGCGACAGGCCTTCGTCCATTCGTGCAACACCGCGTTCGTGATGCTGGCCGCGGGGCTCGGGGGCGAGGCGCTCGCGGCGGCGGCGCGGAGGTTCGGGTTCGACGTGGACTACCAGGCAGGGCTGCCCACTTCCGGGGCTTCGTTCCCCCCGCCCCGGGATGCCGCCGAGCTGGCTGCCGCCGCCATCGGACAGGGGCGCGTGCTGGCCACGCCGCTGCACCTGGCCTCGGTGGCCGCGGCGGCCGAGTCGGGCCGGTGGCGCGCGCCCTACCTCGTGGAGGACTTGAAGGAGACTGGGCCGAGCGCACAGCTCACGAGCGGGGCTCGCGCGCCCCTGTTCACGATGATGCGCGCCGTCGTCACCGAGGGCACGGGACAGGCGGCGAAGGCGGTGCCGACGCTGGCTGGCAAGACGGGCACGGCGGAGTTCGGCACCGGTGCGCCGCTGCCGACGCATGCGTGGTTCATCGGCTTTCGCGGCGGCATCGGGTTCGCCGTGCTGGTGGAGGATGGAGGCGTGGGCGGCCGCGTCGCCGCGCCCATCGCCGCGAGGTTCGCGGCGGCGTTGTGAGAGGGCGACGCTCAGCTCTACTCAAGGGGAGCGCCAGGCGTCTTCCCCGGGCAGGGAGGCCCCCAGTGGAACCCTCGCGATTCGAGGAATGAGGTCGTAGGCGCTCCGGGTCGGAAGCTCGCGAAGCTCCGCGATTCGCAGGATGGCGAGCCCGTCCACGTAGACCTTGCCCTCGGTGGCGAGAATCTCCTCATCGCTGTCGACCTGCTTCCGGTAGTCCTTCATGGCCCGCTTCCGGTCCACGATGAGCTCGTCGAAGGCACGAGCAAAGTCGGGCCCACTCCGCTCGACGAGAGCCTGGCAGACCTCCAGCTCGGGAGGGATGTCGCTCCCGACCACCTCTCGCCATCGGGCCAGGGCCTTCTCCTGCAAGCGCCTCTCCTCCGGCCCGAGCAGCAGCAGATGGAGGACTCGGAAGAACAGGTAGTCGTCCTCGTACTCGAGCTCCGCGAAATGCTCGCGGGGAGAGAGCGCCGCGAGGCGCGTCGCGGTTCGGACGTCCCCCGCCGCCAGCGCGGCGCTGAGGCCGACATCCTCGCTGACGCAGAGGAACTCGGGCAGAAGCTCGCTGCCCGAAGCGGCAAGGCTCAGCAGATGCGCTCGCGCCTGACCGGCCTTGCACAGGTGCGCGGCGAATGCCTCCGTGTCCGCCTCCTTCAGCAGGGCACAGAGTCCCATGAGCCGGTTACAGGTGGAGACGTTGAGCAACAGTTCCCCGACATTGCCCTTCCCGGCCTCGAGGCCGGCGAGGGCCTGGTCCAGATGGAAGGTGTAGCGCTCCTCCGCGAGGTCCACGGGATGGTGGCTCATCGCAGGTCCACGGGTGCGCCGACTTCGTGGAACCGCGCCCCTGTGATGCCCTCCTTCTGGAGGTAGTCCTTGAAGTCGCTCCGCAGAATCATCAACTGTGGCATGGCCTGGACCCGGAACAGGTCCACGGAGGGGTCGACCTCCTCGTCCTTCAGCACGAGCCGCTTCAGTCGCGCGAAGGACCTGTGCTTGTCCACAGCACTCGTGCGGCCCTCGCACCTGCTCATGTCCGCCCAGTCACGGGTGCCGAGGACATTGACGATGTAGCACTGGTCGCTTGCCACCCGGCCCTTGTGGTTCAGCAGGATGAAGCGGATGTACTCGACGTCCGCTCGCGCTTTTTCGAGGAGCGACTTCATGCGCTCCGACACCATGAAGTAGCCCACCGCGTTGTCGATGACGTCCGGTATCCGGAAGCCCTTCACCTCCGCCGCCATGTTGAACTTGAGACCGGAGGAGAAGAGCGTTCCCGTAGGTACCCCTTCCGCAGGCTTGTAGATATCAGGCATCCCTTTCGGGTATCGCCAGATACTGCAGTCCTTCTCTCCACGAATCGAGGTCAGGATGTAATGGTTTGTCATGGGCTCACCCTGGGCTCCTCATCCGCAGCTTCCTGTTGATACCGACAGACATCTTCGACGAGGCAGCCTCCCTGCCATACGCGACGATGTCGTCGAACTCCTCGTACTGCCAGGTTTCGAGGTCCTTCTTCACGTCCGGGGCCGTCTTGTCGGTAATGGGGTGCGGCGGATCGGCCTGCTTGCCTTTGCCGACCAGCCGCTTGATTCGGTTGATTTCATTGATGCAGTCCTGGGCATAGTTCGTCCTGCGCCCGTGCCGCCCGCGGTGGGTCGGCAGGGCGAGCGCGATGCCTATCTCCGGACTGTGCGGCAGGATGATGATGTTGTTGCCGCTGTTGATGTTGTACTCCGCTGCCTGGAGGACATTGAGCTCCTTGTAGCTGAGCTCATTCTTGAGCACCTCGTCGGGCATGATGTGGTGATAGTGGTGATTGAAGGGCTCGTAGGCCTTGTGCTTGAAGTTGTCCTGATGCTTGAACCCCCAGACCGTTTCCTGCCCGGGCTTCAGGGGGTTGACCGGAGTCCTCGAGCGCCTGGCCATGAGGCTGTTGGCCCCCAGCTTCCGCTCCCGCGGAATCGTGATGCTCTGAAGCCGCTCGCGCACGGCGCTGTCCTGGAGGTCGAGCTCGTACAGCGTCTGCCGGGTGGGATGCTTGCTCAGCTCCTTATGGCCGTTGTTCCGATAGGCGCAGCGGGGATGCTCTTTCGAGTCGAACGACTCGACATGCTTCTGGATGCAGCCGAGCTCATCCTTGTGCTTCTTCCTCTTCCAGAGGTTGGTGATGTGCTTGTCGCTTCCCGCCATGAATCCTCCGGCATCAGTCCATGAGGGGGTGTGAAGCACGGAGGCGGAGCGCGCCCCGGCTCCCGTCATCCCCCACCATCCAGAGCAGCGCGGCGTCCGTACCGGCGTAGCGCCGCCGGAACGCGTGAGCCGCCAGCAGCACGGCAAGGGGACCCGCCGCGGCCCCCACGTCTCCGAAGGAGATGGCCGGGTACCATTCCGGGCAGTCCTCCGGCAGCAGCCGCCGCCCCCGCAGGCGGATGAGCGCATGGCCCCAGTCCCTCGCCCGGTACTCATCGCCATTCAAGCCGGCGATGACGAGCCCCGTGCGTCCGCCCGCGCCACCGTCCCCACCGAGGGCCTGAGCGATGACCTCCGCGAGCACCGCTCCCACGGCCGGCTCGCGAGAGAAGCGATGGAAGGGCTCGGCCCCGATGCTCGGTGACTCCACCAGCGCCTGAACGGAGGCTCCATGCCGGCGCGCGGCGTCGGCACGCTCCAGGACGAGGAACGCGGCCGCCTCTCCAGGGAGCAGCCCCACCGCACGCTCAGGCCCTTTCAGCAGCCCGAGCTGGTCCAGGGCCCGCAACAGGTGGGGCTCCACCAGGGTGTCCACGCCGCCGATGATGCAGCGCTCGACCACGCCCCGCTCCAACTGCTCCCGCGCCCGCTGGAGTGCCTGGAGGAAACCCACCTCACCAAAGAGCACCTCCTGGGTGCGAGGAGCCCCCTGGACTCCCGCGGCCCGCAGGGTGGCGGGAATCAGGCGGTGCAGGCACTGCCCCCGGAGCCACTCCCGCTCCTCGGCGTGGGGAGCCTCCTCCTGGAGCATCCCCCGGTAGAAGTCGTTGCCGGTGACGAGGAAGACGGCACTCCGACGCCAGTCGTCCTGCCGCACGGCGGGATGCAGGTCCCGAAGGGCCGCGCTTCCCAGGACGATGAGCCGCCCGAGGCCGGAGAAGCCATCCGTCAACCAGGACACCTGATGCCCACGAGCAGGCTCCACCTCGCGCAGGTCCTCATCCCAGAGCGCGTAGCCCTCCAGCGCGGAGATGCGAACCACTCCCGCCCGGCTCGCCGCACAGCTCGACGCCGCGCCATCTCCAATGGCCGAGACCATCCCGCCGCCAGTCACCGCCAACATGCGCGACGCGTCCACGGAGGGACGCGGAGCTTGCCCACCAGAGACTATCGGGCCAGGCACCCGGGCTCGCGCTGGCGGCTCCGCGCCCCTGCCCTCCAACGGTCGGTCCACCAGGAGCCTGTGCATGCCGGCTCGTGCCGTGAGCAGCCTGGAGCGCTGCACCTCCGAGAACGCCCGCGTCGGCACCTGGCAGGCGCCGCGGCTGCGAAGCAGGACCTCCAGCGCCAGTGCATGGCGGCGTCGCATGGGCAGGAGCTCGAGGGACTCCAGCATCCATGCCGGGGTCAGCGGCTGCCCCCACAGGTAGCGGAGCCCTGGCCTGAATCGCGTCCGCTCCTGCTGCCACCACTCCCGGACAGCTCCCAGCGAGGCGCGTGGTAGCTCGACTCCGGTCGTCCCTGGCGCGAGTCCATCCCACGAGGCGCCAGGCGCCGACGCCTGCTCATCCCCAGGCTGCGCCTTGAACCGGCCCTCCAGACGCAGTCCCGTGATGCAACAGAACGCCTCCGCCGCGAGCCCGCCGAGCGACGTGTCCTCCAGCAGCGGGAGACAGCTCTCGGCGGCTTCCACGCATCCACTGATGCCCAGTGCCCAGAGCGCATCGGCGCATGCCCCCGGCTCCGCCAGTCTCGCCTGGAGCAACGCGAGGTTCTCAGGGTGCCGTCCCTCCATCCCGAGCAACATCATGGCGAGCCGGCCGTGCCCGGAAGACCGCTCCACGAGCCGTCGACACCGGGACCACACACCTTCCGCTCCCGACAGCAGGCCGGTGAGCAGCGCCTCATCACGGACGGCGGGTGACGGAGACTCCAGCGCCTCACGCAGCCAGGCCGCCTCGACCCGGCCCGGGGTGACACGCGCCAGCCGCAGGGCTGCCGCCTGGATCCGTGGCTCCACATGGGCCAGGAGCAGGCGCCAGTCCAGGTCCGGGTCTGGCTCGTGCCCCCAGAAGCCCAGGACCTCGAGCGTGGCGGCCACCAGGGCCGGCGCTTCGGAGCGCAGCAATGGCAGCAGCCTGGGCGCCCAGGAGGGATTCCCACACAGCTCGAGCGCGCGCTGAAGCAGGGAGCGCCGCGCCTCGTCCTCCTGGAAGAGCTCGAGAATGCGCTGGAGGTGACGCTCCTCGCCCGAGTACAGGAGCGCCAGGGCCCCGGCGGTGACCGTGTCCGCCTCGGACGATTCCAGCGCGGTCCCAAGCAGGGCCTCGACGCCGGGAGAGGCACTCTGTGCGAGCGCGTCCAGATGCGCGAGGAGGCGGTGCTCGTCTCCCTCGGTGACGTCTCCCAGGGTCAGGTGGGGTGAGCCCAGCGCGGCCTCCCACTGGGTCCACAGGAAGGCGGCCTCCCCCAGATGTTCCTCGAAGATTTCCTTCTGTGCCGAGGAGGGCTCCGCCAGCCCTGGCTCAGTTGATCTGGACATTCCCGCCCTTGATGCGGTTGGTGCCCATGGCGCGGGTTTCGACCCTCAGTCCCCGGATGAGAACCTGTCCGTCGCTGCGCAGGGTGATGCTCGAATCTCCGCACCGCAGGACGACCTCCTCCCTGCCCTCGAGCACGACCCGCTGACCGTCCAAGCTGACCTCCCGCGCCTCCGGACGCGCGGGCACGTCCAGCAGCGCATCCGTGAGTGGCGAAGGACTCGGCTCCTGAATGAGCCCGACGATGATGGGGCGCTGGGGGTTCCCCTCGTCGAAGAGGAGGACGACGGACTGCCGCGCCGCCACGGCCGCATCCATCGCACGGGAATCCAGCGAGACGGTCGAACGCGCCGGAAGCAGTCCGCCGGAGTTACCTCGGAAGTCCACCAGCAGGGCTCCCTCGCTGGCCCGGCCGGCGACCCAGCCCACCTTGTGCCCATGAATGAGGTCGGGAGCTGCTGTCCCGCGCTGCTCAGCACCTGGCTTCTGGCCGCTCATGCGACCTCCGCGGACATCACGTGTCGTGGTATTCGTTACAGACAGGGCACATCGTCTTCTCCGGGCTCTTCCCCGGCGCGGCCACGGGTGGCTGCATCAAGGGCACCGGAGGGGTGTTCTTGTCGTTGTGCAGCATCAGGTCGAAGGCACGCGCCACGTTCTTCCCCTCGACCTTCACGTCGAAGGAGAAGTTGACGAACTCGGCCTTGCCCTTCGTCTTGCTGGAGGCCACTCCACCTCCCGCCGTGCCGGCCTCGTCCCCCGTGCTGGTGCTGAAGTTCGAGTCCTTCAGGCACAGGGGGTTGCTCTCGACCGTCACCTTCTGGCTGCCCTTCGCGGTGTCGGCGGAGCGCGCGATGTTCGGGTACGGGATGGGGACGGGCCCTGCGGGGCTCGGCGTCTTGCACACGTCCGGGAAGGCCACCGTGGTGCCCTGTGAATCCTTCGTGACCACAGACATCTTGTTCACACCGACCGTGTTAGCCATGGCGCGGTCCGACCCTAGGAGTCGGCAACAAGGTGGGCAATCGCCCTCGGGGGCCGTTCGCGTTGCTCCGTCGTGTCTGTCTGGACTAAGACTGTCCGTATCAGCGGAGCTTGGGGGAACGCGATGAAGCAGCCAGAGGCGGCTTTCGAGGCAATCGCTCCCACAGCGGCAAGCCACTTCCGCCTGTACTGGTTCGCCGCCGTCTCTCGGGTGCTCGCACGCGTCGGCGCCTCGGACGAGTTCCCCTTCCTCGCCGGCTACCACGACGAGCTGGCCGCACTCGGCGCGGCCGGGCGCGACGACGCGTGGTGGCAGGCCGCCCTCTCCGCCTGGGAGCGCCGCGTCCCCGGCCACCTGCCCACGCGCGCCCTGCGTGAGGCCGCCGGGCTCGACCACCGCGCCCTCACCCTCCTCTTCTGCGTCGGCCTCACCGAAGAGGACGCCCGCTTCGGACTTCTCTTCGAGACACTGCAGGCCGCGCCCGGAGTTCACCGTCCGACGCTCGGACTGCTCCACGCCTGGTGGAACGCCGAGGGCGGCGAGGCCCGCGCCGCCCTGGAGCCCCTGCGCGAGGCCGGCCTCCTGCGCGTGACGAACCCCGACGCGCCCCGCATCGAGTGGGCCTTCGAAGTGCCTGGCCCCCTCTGGGACGCGCTGCGCGGCGACGTGCGCGCACGCCCCCTCCCGTGGCTGCGCCACCGCCCGGCGGCCGAGCTGCTGGAGCCCTCACGCCTGATTCTCCCGGACGCGCTGCGCGACACCGTCGAGCGGCTGCCACCCCTGCTGGACCGGCGCGAGGTGCGCACGCTGCTGGTGCGCGGGCCTCGCCACGGCGGACGGCGCACGCTGGTGGGCGCGCTCGCCCGCTCGCTGGGGCGCGGCCTGCTGGAGGTGGAGCTGCCCTCGCCCCGCGGCGACGAGCCCTCACGTCAGGCCACGACTCGCAACGAGGAGCACGCGCGGCTGGCCGGCACGCTGGCCACGCTGCTGCACGCCGTGCCCGCCTTCGTCGTCGACCCCGCTCCGGGAGAGGTCACCGAGCTGCCCGGGTTCGGTGCCTGTGATGCCCCCGTGGCCGTGGTGCTCGGCCGCTTCGGCGGCGCGGGCGGCAGGGTGGAGCGCGCCGTCACGCTGACGCTGGAGACACCGTCCCCGGCGGCACGCCGCGCGCACTGGCTCCGCTCGGGCGTCGTGGAGGAGGCAGTGCTCGACACGCTCGCCACCCGCTTCCGGCTGAGCAGCGGCCACATCCACGCCGCCGCGGAACTGGCCCGCTCGCAGGCGGCACTCGCCGGCCGCGACACCCTCACCGCCGAGGACGTGCGCCGCGCCGTGGGCGGGCTCGACCGGCAGGCGCTCGATGCGCTCGCCACGCGCATGGAGACGGGCGGCGACTGGAGTGAGCTCGCCGTCGCCGCCGACGTGCAGCGGGAGCTGCTCCACCTGGAGCGACGGTGCAGCCAGCGCGAGCAGCTGCAGGACGCCGTGGGCCCGTCCCTGGGCCGGCACCTCCGCCCCGGCGTGCGCGCGCTGTTCCGAGGGCCCAGCGGCACCGGCAAGACGCTGGCCGCGCGCCTGCTCGCGGCGAAGCTGGGCATGGAGCTCTACAAGGTCGACCTCTCCAGCGTCGTGAACAAGTACATCGGCGAGACGGAGAAGAACCTCAGCCGCATCTTCTCGCTCGCCGAGGAGCTGGACGTCGTCCTGCTCTTCGACGAGGGCGACGCGCTGCTCGCCAGGCGCACCGCCGTGCAGACGTCGAATGACCGCTACGCCAATCTGGAGACCAACTACCTCCTCCAGCGCATCGAGTCGTTCGAGGGCATCATGCTCCTCACCACCAACGCGGGCGACCAGATAGACACCGCCTTCGCCCGGCGCATGGACGTCACCGTGGACTTCCGCGCCCCCGACGCCGCCGAGCGCTGGGGCATCTGGCAGCTCCACCTGCCGGTGCACCACGCCGTGGAAGCGCAGTTCCTCCACGAGGTGGCCGCGCGCTGCGGGTTCTCCGGCGGTCAGATACGCAACGTCGTCCTTCACGCGGCCAGCCTCGCACTCGACGATGGAGGCACCATGGAGACCGAGCACCTCGACGCGGCCATCCAGCGGGAGTACCGGAAGTCCGGCGGCATCTGCCCGCTGAAGCGCAACGTGGGCACCATCCGGAGCGTGCGAGGATGAGCACCCCCACCCGCACGACGCGCCCGCCCGCGCCAGCGCCCGCCGCCTCGCGCCCCTCGCCGTCGCGAGCCGCCGCACCGGCCGGCGCCGCCTCCCGCATGGGCAGCGCTCCGGTGGTACGCCTGACGCCGCAGCCGGTGGGCGGCACCCTGTCCATCGGCGAGGTGGACCTGTCCTCGGGACAGCTGCTGATTCCCGAGGCCACCGCCGCCGAGGCGAAGGTGGGGCGCGACCTGGAGGTCCCCGTGCGCCTGCCCGGGCTCGCCGAGGGCACCATCAAGGTGCGCAAGCGCGGCGAGACGTTCAACACCACCGGCGCGGGCACCGCCATCCGCCTCGCCCACCCCGCGCTCGCGCCCCTGGCGGACGCGGTCCCCACCACGCTGGTGGTGGTGGTGAAGGACAACGTCGTCACCGGCTGGGTGGGCGTGGGCCAGCCGGGCCCCGTGCGCGGCTCGCGGCGCGCGCTCGTGGACGGGATGCTCAAGAGCACCGAGGCGCTCGGCCTCTTGGGCATGACGCGCATCACCGTGCCCCGCGTCGTCAATGAGTTCACCGCCGGGCGCATCAACCTCGCCGTGGAGAACATGGGCTTCCGCCTCGGCGGCTACCTGGAGGGCACCGGCTCGCTGAAGCTGGACAACCAGGCGCTGCAGGTCGAGGGCGGCGCGAAGATAGACATCCCCGGCTGCTCCGGCGGCGAGCTGCGCGTGCGCCGGGGCTCGGACGGCAAGCTGGGTGGAGACCTGCGCATCTCCGTCACCATCGGTCCGGCGTCGGGCGCGGTGGTGGCGAAGCTCGCGGACGGCTTCGTCCACGTGCAGGGCACGGTGGGGTACCGCAACGAGCGCATGGGCGGCACCATCACCCTCATCGCCACCGACGAGAAGACCGCGAGGGACCTCACCACGCGGACCGACCTGGACCCGTCCGCGCTGCCCGTCGCGCCGCCCGGCGAGGGCAACCCGCCCAAGCCAGGCAAGCGCGCCTTCTGCGGCTGGGGCGAGCTGACCATCACCCTGACGCCGTGGCTGTCGGGCCGCGCTCGCGTGCTCGTCAACAGCCAGGCACAGGCGACCATCATCGGCGAGGTCCGCCCGCAGAAGGAGCTCATCCTCTTCCCGGAGAAGGAGTGGAACAAGCGCCTCTTCAAGCTGGAGATTCGCGCGGGCTACGGCGTGCCCGTCATCGGCCAGGTGGGCGTGTTCGCCAACATCGGCCTGGAGGCCCTGGCGAAGGTGGGGCCCGGGAAGATTCACAACATGAGCGCCAGCGGGCAGTTCTCCACGGACCCGCGCGTGGAGAACCTGTTCGTCCTGGAGGGCTCGGTCAACATCTCCGCCTTCGCGGGACTGCGCCTGCGCGCCGAGGGCGGCGTGGTCATCACCGTGCTCGGCCACGACCTCAAGGCGGGCGTGGGACTGAACGCGCTGGCCGGCGTGCGCGGCTACGTGGACGCGGTGGCGCGCATCGGCCGGCGGATGAACGCGGCAGGCAAGCCCGAGTGGTTCATCGGCGGCCACATGGAGATTGCCGCGCAGCCGTTCCTGGGCTTCAGCGGAGATTTGTTCGTCGAGCTGGACTCGCCGTGGTGGTCACCCGCGCCCGACAAGAAGTGGACGTGGCCGCTGTTCAGCCTGGAGTACCCGCTGCCCGGCGAGTTCGGCATCGGCGCGGACGTGGACTACGTGCTCGGCTCTCGCACCTGGCCCACCGTCCAGTTCGGCGAGGTGGACTTCGACTCCAGCAAGTTCATGACGGACCTGCTGGCCAACGACGTGTCCAAGGGCAGCGGCGGCGAGCGGCGCAAGCCGGGCACCTGGCGCGAGGGCACGGGCGGCGGGGCTCCGGGCGGCGCGCGCGGAGGCAAGGGCCGAGGCGGGCGCGGAGAGAACACCGAGAGCTTCGACGGCCCCATCGGCGAGACGATGACGTTCTCCGACGGCGCCGAGTCCCACCGCCTGTTCATCAAGGAGGAGGCGCGCGGCACCACGACGATGATGGCGAGCGAGGTGGAGACCCTCGAGGCGAAGCTCACGAGGTGGCAGGGCCGGATGGACCTGCTGGCGGACGCGGACAAGGCGACGGTGCGCACGCTGCTGCCGCAGGCGAGGGACCGCGCCCACGCCCTGGACCAGCTCACCGACGAGCAGAAGACGCTCAAGGAGGCGGAGAAGAACGCCAAGGCCACCCACGACCGGCACAAGGGCACGAAGCGCAAGCGCTCGGGGCAGAACCAGAAGAAGAAGCCGTCGGAGATGAAGAGGCGCGTGCAAGTGGCGCAGGCCGCGCTGACGGCGCTGGTGAAGCAGGTGAGCACCCTCACCGCCGATGAGGCCTTCAAGCCCGTGGACCGCCAGGCCCGGCTGCACGGCGGCAGCGAGCCCGTCCAGTTGGGCCAGAAGGACGGGCGGGCCCGGCTGCGTGTGGCCGACTCCGACGAGGCCCTGGCCCTGGCGGCCGTCTCCGCCGGTGAGGCCATGTCCCGTGCGTTCAACCAGTCAGGGCCGAACCTCGTCCGCACCACCCGGGATACCGTGCAGGCGCGCGCGGAGAAGTTCAAGGTCGCGCGCATCATCGGAGGCCGCATCAACCGGCGCGTGCGCAGGTCGCTGGACGCGCCGCTGGGCGACGTGATGACCGTGGTGGCCAGCCTCGGCCGCACCATGCAGATCGCCAGGCTCGCCCGCGCGCTGAGGACCATTCCCGTGGCGCCGCGCACCCTCGAGTTCCATGGGAACCCCTTCCAGTATCCCGACAAGTCGAGCCCGCGCGCCCAGTACCGCACCGCCTTCCGCAAGGAGATGGCGCGCCAGCTCAAGCTGCAGCAGCGGGGCATCAACGGCTACACCGTGGACCGGTGGCTGAAGAACCTGCTGCTGTTCCGCATGGACGCGACGCTCTACCGGATGATGGACATGGGCGGACGCGAGGCCGTGCTGAAGGCCTTGAAGGAGCGTGCGGCCAAGGCCCTCGAGGTCAGCACCGACCGACAGAAGGACCTGGACGAGCGGCTCAAGGGCATCAGGGCCGAGCTCGACCGGCTCGCGCAGGATGCAAAGACCCTGGAGAAGCTCAAGCAGGAACTGGCCCAGGCCAAGAAGACCACCAAGAAGGCCCAGGAGGCCGTCGGCGTCAACAAGCGAAAACTCGAGCGGAACGTGAAGGCCACCGAGAAGCAGCAGGGGCTCCAGGCGCACTGGGAGCCGCTGCTCGCCCTGGCCAACGAGCGGCTCCGCCTGGCCCAGGTGGCCGTGGACCGGATTCTCAAGGCCCAGGGCTCGTCCGACCTGCTGGGCCTCCAGGTGGATGACGGAGTCACCGTGCAGCGGGAGCTGCACGAGGACCTGCGGCCCAGGCGCACCGACCTCGGCGGCACCGACGAGGAGGAGGACGAGATTCACTACCACGAGCTGCGCGTCATCGGGCGGCAGGGGAACGAGGTGAAGGTCCGCGAGAAGCTCAGCCCCTACTACGGTGCGATGGCGAAGCGGGTCGGCCTGTGGAATCAGTTCATCCACCTGAAGAACGGGTTCGGCACCTTCGCCGTCCTCCACAACCCCGACCAGGTCGCGGGAGGCGAGGACAGCTGGCCGGAGTTCAAGCTTCCCCCGGGGAAGAACTTCGACGACAAGGCCTGGACGACCCTCTTCCAGAAGATGCGGCGCTACGTCGGCAACTCCAAGGTGAACAGCCAGATTGGCGACCAGTGGAAGAAGCGGATGAACACCGAGGCGCAGGTCATCATGAAGCTCCTTCCGCCGCAGTCGCACCCCATCTGGAAGAACAACTTCCGGTTCGTGATGACGCCGCCAGAAGGGAAGCCGTGAGATGACGCCACTCGCGAAGCACTTCCGCCGGGGCATGGGGCGCCCCGCCCCCGCGACGGAGAATGCCATCCACTTCGAGGTGCCGGGCGCGCGCCTCTTCTGGGAGATGGTCTCCCCCGACCTGGGCGCGGGCTGGTACCTGGACCGCTTCGTCTACCTCTTCGGCCCCGGGCTGGAGCGGCTGCATCGCTGCCTGAAGGCGTGGTCCTTCCTCGTGCCGCCCGACCACCCGGACCGGCTGGTGCTCGGGTACAACATCCACGGCGCCATCCTGGTGCTCGAGGACGCGAAAACCTCGCTGCCGAAGGTGCTCGTCCTGGAGCCGTACCGGATTGCCTGGTGGACGCACGAGCACCTGGGCTTCGAGAACCTGCTCGCGCGGTGGCTGCCCGACCGGGAGCTGCCAGAGTTCCTCGACACCGAGGTGTACACACAGTGGCGCAAGTCCACGGGCGAGTACCTGGCCGAGGACATGATTCTGGCGCCGAAGCTGCCGAAGGAGGCAGGCGGCTCCCGCGACTTGGAGAACTTCCAGGTGGAGAACCTCTTCGACTTCTACGAGCGCACCGGCCGCGAGTACGCGAAGCTGGCGAAGGGAGGGAAGCCTCCTGGGCCCAAGGGGCGCAAGCGATGAAGCCGCCACCACCGCGAGCCCCCAGCTACCTGCAAGGCCTGCCCTTCCACCTGGCACCGCGCACCGCCGCGTCCATGAGCGAGCGCGAGCGGCGGGTGGCGGCGGCGCGCGCGGGGGACGCGCAGGCGGCGCTGGGGGCCGCGTCCATGCTGTTCGCCGGGGAAGAGGGGCCGGTGGACGTGCCGCTCGCCACGCAGTTGCTGCGGGACGCGGCGGAGCGGGGCTCGCTGGAGGCGCTGCTGATGCTGGGCGGGATGTTGTGGAGCCTCGACGGCCATGAGCACGAGGGCGTGAGGTGGCTGCAGGAGGCCGCGGTGCTCGGTGCGGCCGAGGCCGTGTATGTCCTGGGCATGGCGAGCGCGCGGGGTCGGGGCCTGCCGCGTGACGTGGCGCTGGCACGCCAGTTCCTGGAGCACGCGGAGCGCTCGGGTATCGCGGAGGCGCGGGACGAGCTGGCGCGGCTGCCCTCCTCGGGCTGAAGCAGGAGAGCGGCGGTTGCGCCGCCCGCCCATGCCCGCGTGGACTCGAGCACGGGGGCGTCCGAGCCGCTGCTCGCGAGACAGACCGGGGCTTGCCTGCGCATGCGCGGGAGCGGGCCCATGTTCCTTCCGAAGAGGCCAGGAGGAAGCCCGCCTGGCAACACACAGGAGGGACATCATGGCAACCCACCGCATTCCCGTGGTCTTCATCCACGGGCTCTGGCTGCACTCCGACTCGTGGAAGCCCTGGGTCGAGCTGTTCCGCGCGGCCGGCTACGAGGCGTTCAATCCAGGCTGGCCCGGAGACGCCAGCACCGTCGAGGAGACGCGGCAGCACCCGGAGCGCGTTGCCAACCTCAGCGTCGCGGACATCACCGAGCACCACGTCCGGTTCGTCCGCGAACTGGGCACGAAGCCCATCCTGATTGGCCACTCCTTCGGCGGGCTGATTGCGCAGAAGCTGCTGGGAATGGGGCTCGCGTCGGCGGCCGTGGCCATCGACCCCGCGCAGTTCCGGGGCGTGCTGCCGCTGCCCTTCATCCAGCTCAAGACAGTCTTTCCCGTGCTGGGCAACCCCGCCAACTACAAGCGCGCCGTGTCGCAGACGCCCGAGCAGTTCCACGAGGGCTTCGCCAACGCCGTCCCGGAGGAGGAGTCCAACGCGCTGCACGCGAAGTACACGATTCCCACCCCGGCCCGGCCGCTGTTCGAGGCGGCCTTCGCCAACCTCAACTGGAAGACGGCCGCCCGCGTGGACACCCGGAATCCGGACCGGGGCCCGCTGCTCATCATCGGCGGCGGCAGGGATGCGACGGTGCCCGAGTCCGTCTCGCGCGCGGAGTACCGGCGCTACCGCAAGGCGCCGACGGTGACGGACTACAAGGTGTTCAGCGACCGCGGGCACTCGCTGGTCATCGACCATGGCTGGAGGGAAATCGCCGAGACGGCGCTCGAGTGGCTGGCCCGCCAGCGGCTGGCCCCCACCGCAACGGGCGAAGAACACTTCCTGGGCCTGGACCCGGCCGCCGCGAGCCCGCCGCCCCCCGTGCCCAGGACGCCTTGAGGACCCGCGTGAGTCGCACGTCATCCGGTGCCCAGAGGACGGACTCCCGCCGGCCCTGTGCCATGGTCAACACGGCGCACCGGCTCCCGCGTTGCACTTGGAGCCGGAAGCACCTATCCGCAGGTCGCAGCGCCGCCGCGCTCCCATCTCACGCAGGTGACGATGGGCCCCGTTGCCCCCTGAGTGGTACCCCTCCTTGACCCCCACCTCCGCGCGCGCGGGACTCCATTCCCTGCCCTGGCCCACCCGGGCCTTCAGCGTCGCGCTGCTGTTCGGGGTGTGCATGGCCGCCTCGGTCAGGCTCGACACGCTCAGCCACAGCGTGCCCTTCCCCATCTTCCTCGCGGGCATCCTCGCGGCGGCGTGGCTGGGCGGGACGTGGCTCGCGCTCGTCTTCACGGGACTGGCGACCACCGCGCTCGCGCTGCAGTTCATCCCGCCGCGAGGGCTCCTCGTCGTGGCCGAGCCAGGGGATGCGGTGCTCCTGGGCACGTTCAGCCTCGTGGGAGGCCTCATCAGCGTGGCCGTCGCCTCGCTGCAGGAGGCGCGCGGCCGCGCGGAGCAGCTGCGGCGGCTCACCGAGGCGCTCGCGCGCGCGGCCACCCCGCCGGAGCTGGCCGCGGCGGTGCGGCAGCAGGCCCTGGCGATGCTCGAAGCGCCCCTCACCGCGCTCTGGACGGCGCAGGGCGGCACAGCCCCCCTGGCCCCGCGCCACGTCCCCGCCAGCCCCACCGAGCCGCTGCCCGGCGACTCCTTCACGACGCTGGCCGAGCACGCCCTCCGCTCGGGCGCGCTCCTGTGTCCCCGCAGCCCCGGCCCTGGAAGGCCCTGCGAGGTGGCCGTGACGCTGCGCGGGAGCCATCAGGTGCTGGGGGCGCTCGTGCTGCTGCTGCCAGGGCGCGCGTCCCCGGGCCTCCGGCAGCGCCGCCTCCTGCTGGCGCTGGGCGAGGCCTGCGCCGTCGCGCTCGAGCGGGCCCTGCTCCAGGAGCGGCTGCTGGGCGAGCGGCAGATGCTCGACGCCGTGCTCGCGCAGGCGCCGGTGGGCGTCATCGTGGCCGAGGCCCCCAGCAGCCGCATCCTGCTCTACAACGCCGCCGCCGAGCGCATCCTCGGCCACCCCTGCATCCCTTCCAACGCAGTGGCCGACTACGCCGCGTACGGCGGCCTCCACTCGGATGGCACGCGCTTCTCCGCCGAGGAGTACCCCACTGCCCGGGCGCTGCTGAAGGGAGAGCACGTCCAGAACGAGCTGCAGCGCTACCTGCGTGGCGACGGCGTGGAGACGCTCCTGGAAATCAGCGCCGCCCCGCTGCGCTCGCCGGAAGGTGCCATCACCGCCGCCGTGTGCGTGTTCTCGGACGTGGCCGCGCGCCAGCGCGCCGAGCAGGCCCTGCGCGTCAGCGAGGAGCGCTACCGGCAGATGTTCGAGGCGGCCCCCCAGGTCATCTGGACCAACGCGACGGACGGCAGCAACACGCTGTTCAACTCGCGCTGGTTCGAGCTGACGGGGCAGACGCCGGAGCAGGCCGCTTCGTACGGGTGGCTGAAGGTCATCCACCCGGAGGACCTGCCGCGGCTGCGGGCCCGGCGCGACGAGGGCATCCGCGAGGGCCAGGCCTACGCCGTGGAGTTCCGCGTGAAGGCGGCGCGCGGCGGGTACCGGTGGCTGCTGGGGCGCGTGGTGCCCCTGCGCGGCGCGTCCGGCGCGCTGGAGGGCTGGTTGGGCGCGGCCATCGACATCCACGAGCGCAAGCGGGCGGAGGCCGTGCAGCGGTTCCTGGCGGAGGCGAGCGCGGTGCTGGCCCGCTCGCTCGATGAGCGGGAGACGCTGGAGCAGGCCATCCGGCTGGTGGTGCCGGAGCTGGCGGACTGGTGCATCGTGGACCTCAACACCGCGGCCGGGCTGGAGCGCGTGGCGGTCTTCCACCCGGACCCGGCTGCCGCGCCGCACCTTGAGGCCCTGCGCCGCCACCGCCACCGCGCGGGCGCGTCCAGCCCCGTGCTGGAGGTCTTCCGCACCGGCGAGCCGCGGCTCATCGAGCGCTTCACGCAAGAGGACTACGTGGCCACCACCCGCTCCGACGCGCACCTGGCGGCGCTGCGCGCGCTGGCGCCGAGCCAGGTGATGGTGGTGCCGCTCGTGGCGCGCGAGCAGGTGCTCGGGACGCTCTCGCTCCTGTCGGGCGCCGCCCGGGAGCCCTACACTGGGGAGGACCTGGGGCTGGCGAGGGACTTCGCCGCCCGCTGCGCGCTGGCGCTCGAGAACGCGCGGCTCCTCAACCGGCTGCAGCGCTCGCTGCGCACCCGCGACGACTTCCTGTCCTCGGTGGCCCACGACCTGCGCAACCCGCTGACGGTCATCAAGATGCGCGCGGCGCTGCTGGCCGCCGAGGTGGCGAAGCGGGGCGAGCTCGCACCCGAGCGCCTGGAGTCCGCGGCGGCGCGCATCCTCAAGGCCACCGACGAGATGGGGACGATGATTGAGAGCGTCGTGGACCTGATGCGCGGAGAGATGGGCCAGGCCCCGAACCTGCGGCGCACGGACGTGGACATGGTGGCGCTCACGCGGGACGTGGCCTCGGACCAGCAGCAGGGCTCGCGGCGCCACGAGGTGCGGGTGCACACGCCCGACGCCCCCATCATCGCGCCGGTGGACCCGGTGCGCGTGCGGCGCATCGTCCGCAACCTGCTGACCAACGCGGTGAAGTACAGCCCGGAGGGCAGCAGCATCGACGTGAGCGTCCAGCACCGCGAGGAGCAGGGCAGCGGCTGGGCCGTCGTCGAGGTGCAGGACCGGGGCATGGGCATCCCCGCCCGGGACCTGCCCCACCTCTTCGAACGCTTCTTCCGGGGAGAGAACGTCACCGGACGCATCCCGGGCACGGGGCTGGGGTTGTTCGGCTCTCGCGCGCTCGCGGAGCAGCATGGCGGCCGCATCGAGGTGAAGAGCGTGGAGGGCCAGGGCAGCACCTTCTCGCTCTGGCTGCCGCAGACCGCGCCCGCGGAGGCGAGCAGCGGGAAGGAGCAGCGCGCATGAGCCACACGCCGGAGGCCGGCGCGCCCCCGTGGATTCTCGCCGTGGACGACGACCCGCGGGTGCTCGAGGCCATCCAGCTGGTGCTGGAGACGCTGGGAGGGCTGCGGGTCTGCACGGCCACGGACGTGGCGTCGGTGGAGGACTGCCTGACGCGCATCCGGCCCGCCGTCGTGGTGCTCGACCTGGGCCTGCCGGGCGTGGACGTGACGGGGCTGGCGGCGCGGATGCGTGGGGAGACGGAGCGGCCCGCCCCGCTGCTCGTCATCTCCGCGGACGAGCGGGGCGCGGCCCGGGCGGCGGAGCTGGGCGCGTATGCCTTCCTCGCCAAGCCCTTCGGGCCGGAGGAGCTCCTCGCCTGCGTGGGCCAGGGGCTGGGCCCCGGCGGCGGGAGGCCGTAGCGCTCCCGCGGGTACCGCTCGGTGCGAAGGGGCCCCGTGCCGGGAGCCCCTCCGCGGTAGCGCGGGGACTCAGGCTCCGCGACGGCGCAGGGCCAGGACGAGCCCGGCGAAGGCCACCAGCAGCCACAGGGCCATGGCCCCGGGGCCCGACGCGCTGCAGCCACCGCCACCCACGTCTCCGTCGTCCGGACCCACCGTGCCGGCGTCCGGCACACCCGTGCCGGCGTCCGGGTCTTCCGAGCCCGCGTCCGGTGTGCCCGCGTCCGGTGTGCCCGCGTCCGGCGGCTTCGTCAGCGTGCTCTCGTCGAGGTAGCCGCCACACGCGATGTCGAACGCCGACGGCTGCGCCCGCTGCGCCAGGGCCAGCGCGTACGCCCCCGCGCCGAAGCCCGCCATGGGCGTGTTGAACTTGTAGGTGCCTTCCATCTCGTCATACGTCTCGGAAATCGTCAGGTAGTTCTTCAGCGACTGGTCCGTCACCCACTTCAGCACCCGGTCCGCCCGCTCCGTGTCGCCGGCCAACCGCCGGGCCACCGCGCCCCGCAGGCTGACGATGACCCACTCCGCGCTGTCGTACTCGCTGCCCCACGGGCTGAGGTCCGAGCGCCCCGTGTGGTCATACCGGTCGTCGTTGCGCTGCCAGCCCGCGCCCGCCGGCGACGACAGCCGCAGGTCCAGGCCGCTGAACGTGGCCTGAGCAATCTTCCCCTCCGGGTCAAACAGCCCGAAGGCGAACGCGTCGAACACCGCCGCGTCCCAGTAGCCGCGGCCCGTCCTCACCTCCTCCAGGTTGGAGCCCAGCGCGAAGTTGCCGTCCGTCAGCTTCTCCGCCATCGCCAGGCGGATGGCCTCGCCCGCATTGCGGTAGCGCAGCGCCCTGTCCGTGTCGCCCTTGCGCTGCGCCAGCCACGACGCGTCGCACAGGCCGCGCGCCGCCGTCAGGCTGGTGTAGGCCCACGAGCGCTGGCGCCCGCTCCAGTGTGTCTCCCAGATGGACGAGTCCGGACGGATGAGCCCCGTCTCCGGGTCGATGAGCGCCAGCAGCGCGTCCGCCACCTTGGTGGACACCGCCGGCCAGTGCTGGTCCACCAGCGTCCGGTCCCCGGTGACATTCTCGTAGTGCCGCAGCGCCCAGAGGAAGAGGCCGAAGCCGTCGAACTCGATGTTGGGCCCGAACTCGTTGAAGTCCGTCTCCTCCACGCCGAAGCCGTGGTAGCGCGTGAGGGTGATGAGGTACGGCGGCATGCTGTACGACTGCAGCTCCTTCCAGTCGCGGAACCGGCCGCTGTCCGCCTTCAGGTAGTACTCGAGCGCGTCGCGCGCGTCGTCTTGCATCCCCAGCGTGGCCATGGCCGCCGCCGCGTATGCGCCGTCCCGAATCCACGCGTACGTCCACTGCCCCGGCGGGAGGCTGGCCAGCACCGCGCCCTTGCCCGCGTGCTTCACCGTGGCCGGCAGCGTCACCGGCGAGCCGTTGGGCTGCTTGAAGCGCGTGCGGCGCACCTCGCCGTCACGGGAGAGGAACTCGCGAATGAAGGTCTCCGACTCGCGCACCTGCGACATGTGCAGCACCACCGCCGAGTGGCGCGCCAGCGACTCCTCGTCGCGAGACACTCCCACCGGCACCTTCACCGTGTTCGTCTGGAAGTCCGCCCAGCGCGCCACCTCGGCCTCCACCAGCGCCTTCGCGTCCGACGTGCCCGCATAGTCCGCCAGCCACTGCCGCACCGTGGCCGCGGCCCCCTGGTTCCCGTGGTGCGCGAAGGCCACGCCCGCCCAGCGCTCCGCGCCCGCCGGGATGTCTCCGAGGGTGAACTGGTACGCGGTGGCCCAGCCCGTCCCCACCGCGGGAGCCGTCTCGTAGGCCTGCAGGTCCTTGGTACCGCCCCCGTTCACCACGTCGTACCCGCTGGCGTCTCCCGTGGCACCGGCCAGCCACGCCGCCCTGCGCGCCACCGTGCCCAGCGGGTGCGCCACCAGCACGCCCGCGAAGCCCTTCTCCGAGAAGACGTCCCCGGCGAGCTCCACCGCCTCGCCGTTCTCATCCGTCTCCGCCATGACGCCCGGCCGGCCGAAGCCCAGGTGGAAGTTGTGCAGCGAGAAGGCGCTCACCCCCGGCACCGCCGACGTGCCGGTGTTGCGCACCCGCAGCGCCATGACGAAGGACGCGTGCGGCAGCGATTGCGGCGCGAAGACGAACGTCGTCACCTCCAGCGGGCCCACCTTCTGCACCAGCGTCGCCAGGCCCGTGCCGCCCGTCTTCCCCGCCGCCCACGCCGCGTAGCCGCTCGCGTCCAGGTCGGCCCCCTGCGTGTGCAGCCAGCGCTGCGTGCCCTCCGAGCGCAGGCCGAAGAAGGCGTCGAAGAGCAAATCCCGCGAGTGCACCACCTTCGGCTGGCCGCGGTCGAAGACGTCCGCGCCCGCCACGTCGATGACGGGCTCCTCGGTGGCGAAGAGGTGCTCGCGGAAGTGCGACACCTTCTTCTGCTCCAGGTCCAGCATCACCGCGCCGTGCCCGTTGGAGGACGGCAGGCGCAGGAAGGTGCGCTGGACGGCCACCTCCGCACGGGCGCCCGGCGCCACGACACAGAGGAGCGTGAGGAGGAGGGACACCCCGCCGGGGCGTCGGAACGGATGGGGGAGCAGTTGCATGGCGCGGATTCTGGAGTGCTTCCGGCCCGGGGCCAAACCCCCAGGCAGGGGACACTCCGACGCGGGGCGGCAGGGCCCCCGCGCCCTGTCAGCCGTGCCTCCCCGCAACCGTGGCCGGGACCTGGTGTTGGAGGTCGGATATTATCCGATTATCCAGTAATTTCAGGAAGGCGAGTCGCGCTGCCCGTGCGGGTGGGATGCTCTCGCCGTCCTCCAGGAGAGCGCCATGCGTGTCGTCCGTCGGGTCCTCGCGGTCCTGCTGCCGTGCCTCGTGCTGTCGTCCGGAGGGGCCGCGCGGGCCCAGTCCTCCGGCGCCTTCGTCAACTGGGAGCACCCGCAGGTGCACCCGCTGGAGCTGACGCCGGACGGCTCGAAGCTGCTGGCCGTCAACACCGCGGACAACCGGCTGCTGGTGTTCAGCGTGGCGGGCGGGACGCCGGTGCTCACCGCCTCCATCCCCGTGGGGTTGGACCCGGTGTCCGTGCGGGCGCGGAGCAACACGGAGGCGTGGGTGGTCAACCACGTGTCCGACAGCGTCAGCATCGTGGACCTCACCACGCTCAACGTGAGGGCCACCGTCCCCACCGACGACGAGCCCGCCGACGTCGTCTTCGCAGGCAGCCCTCAGCGCGCCTTCATCTCCTGCTCGCAGGTCAACCGCGTGCTGGTGGTGGACGCGGCCAGCCCGCTGTCGGCGCCCACGCGGGTGCAGCTCGGCGGCGAGGAGCCCCGCGCGCTGGCCGTCAATGCCGCGGGCACCCAGGTGTACGTGGCCTTCTTCGAGTCCGGCAACCGCAGCACCGTGCTGGGCGGCGGCAACGCCATGGGCGGTGGAGGCTTCCCGCCCAACGTGGTGAGCCTCAGCGCCGGGCCCTACGGCGGCGCCAACCCGCCGCCCAACTCGGGCGCGTCGTTCTTCCCCGCGCAGAAGGCCGGCAACCCCACGCCCCCGCCGGTGAGCCTCATCGTGAAGAAGAACGCGAGCGGCCGGTGGATGGATGACAACGCGCGCGACTGGACGTCGCTCGTCTCCGGCACCAGCGCCGCGGCCTCGGGGCGCCGCCCGGGGTGGGACTTGCCCGACCGGGACCTGGCCATCATCAACGCGTCCACGCTGGCCGTCACCTACGCGTCCGGGCTGATGAACCTCAACATGGCGCTGTCCGTGCACCCGAACGGCACCGTCGTCGTGGTGGGCACCGATGCTCGCAACGAGGTCCGCTTCGAGCCCAACCTCCAGGGCCGCTTCCTGCGCGTGCTGGCCGCCGCGGTGAATCCGGCCACTGCCACGGTGGTGGGCCACTTCGAGCTCAACCAGCACCTCACGTACACGTCCCCCACCGTGCCCCAGGCCACGCGCAACCTGGCGCTGGGCGACCCGCGCGGCATCGCCTGGAACACCGCGGGCACGCGCGCCTACGTCACCGGCATGGGCTCCAACAACGTGGTGGTGTCGGATGACCTCGGCAACCGGGTGACGCACGTGCCGGTGGGCGAGGGCCCCACGGGCGTGGTGTTCGCCGGCACCCGGCTCTACGTGCTCAACAAGTTCGCCGCCAGCGTGTCGGTGGTGGACACGGTGTCGAACACCGAGGTGGCCCGCGTGCCCTTCTTCGACCCGTCCCCCGGCGTCATCAAGGTGGGCCGCCAGCACCTGTACAACACGCACAAGAGCTCCGGCCTGGGCCACATCTCCTGCGCGTCGTGCCACATCGACGGGCGCATGGACCGGCTCGCGTGGGACCTGGGCAACCCGGCTGGAGACGTGAAGGCCGTCACCGGGCAGAACCTGGGCATGAACGTCCCCGGCCTCAACACGGGCTTCCAGCCGTGGCACACGATGAAGGGGCCGATGACGACGCAGACGCTGCAGGACATCATCGGCCAGGAGCCGCTGCACTGGCGCGGGGACAAGGCGGGCCTGGAGGAGTTCAACCCCGCCTTCGTGGGCCTGCAGGGCGACGACGCGCAGCTCACGGTGGTGGAGATGCAGCAGTTCGAGGCCTTCCTCGCGACGCTGACCTTCCCTCCCAACCCGTTCCGCAACGTGGACAACTCGCTGCCGACGAGCCTGCCGCTGACAGGGCACTTCACCACCGGCCGCTTCGGCGCCGCGGGCCAGCCGCTGCCCAATGGAAACGCGGTGCGCGGGCTGAACATGTACCGGCCGCCGCGCCTGCTGGACGCGAACAACCTGGCCTGCTCCGCGTGCCACACGCTGCCCACGGGCCTGGGCGCGGACATGCGGTGGAATGGCAGCCAGTTCGTCCCCTTCCCCGTGGGCCCCAATGGCGAGCGCCACACGGCGCTGGTGTCCGTGGATGGCTTCACCAACGTGACGATGAAGATTTCGCAGCTGCGCAACCTCTACGAGAAGGTGGGCATGGACCTCACGCAGACGTCGAACCTGGCCGGGTTCGGCTTCTCGCACGACGGCGCCGTGGACTCGCTGGCGCGCTTCCTCACCGAGCCCGTCTTCACCCTGCAGAGCGACCAGGAGGTGGCGGACATGGTGGCGTTCATGCTGGCCTTCTCCGGCTCGGATTTGCCCCGGGGCTCGGCCACCTCGCTCCAGGAGCCGCCAGGGCCGGGCAGCAAGGACACGCACGCGGCGGTGGGCCGGCAGGTGACGCTCACCGCCGCGAGCCCCACGGCGGCACAGCAGGCCACGCTGGCCACGTTCCAGTCGCTGGCCGACAGCGGCAAGGTGGGCCTGGTGGTGAAGGGGAACCAGGGCGGCATCGCCCGGGGCGCCACGTACATGGGCGGGGGTATGTTCCAGACGGACCGGGCCCTGGAGACAGTCACCGCGTCGCTGCTCCAGACGCTCGCGGGCCCGGGCAACGAGCTGACGTACACGGTGGTGCCCAAGGGGTCCGAGGTCCGCATCGGCATCGACCGTGACTTGGACGGCGCCCTGGACCGGGACGAGCTGGACAGGGGCACCCGGCCGGATGACGCGAGCAGCAAGTAGCACTGTGTGACGGGCGCGGCCGTGGACCTGGAGGGAGCGGGTTCACGGCCGTGGCCCTGGAGGGCTGGCGGACCGACGTCTGAATCACCGCGCAGGTCCTGGCGAACGTCTGGCGCCCGTTCGCAAGCAGTTGTCGCCGGGCAACTACCCAGAAATGAGACTCATGACGTTCTTCCTTGTGCGCGGCGTCCACACCCGCCGCGACCGGAGAGGACCGCATGATTTCGCTTTCCTGGCCCCTGGCCCTGCTCTGGAAGAAGGCCGCCGCGTACCTGCGCGTGCTGCTGACGCAGGTGCTCTACATCGCGCCGCTCTTCTGGTTCATGGAGCTCGCCCAGAACATCGCCTGGAAGCAGATGAATGGTGAGTGGGGCTGGTACTACCCGGAGTCCCCCTACCACTGGTTCTCGTTCGGCAGCCTCATCCTGTGGACTGGCTGCGTCGGGCTGCTCTGGAGCATGCATTGCCTCTGGTTCTACCCGCGCCGCATGACGGTGTGGCCGCGCATCCTCATCTCCGCCGTGGTGTGCTGGCTGGGGGAGTGGTTCGGCGGGTACGTGGCCGCCAACGTCTTCGGCCACCCGCTCCAGGTGTGGCCCGGCTCGCCGCTCGTCTACGTCCACTACAGCGCCCTGTTCTTCTGGGTGAGCAACGCCGTCATCTACCACCTGCTCACCGTCAACGTGGTGGACCTCACCCCCGCGTACGACGCGCCTCGCGACCCGCCCGCCTCCGCCCAGGTGGCCTGAAGCCTCGCGACACGAGCCCAGCCATCCTCCGGGCCGCTCCGGACCTCCACAGGGGTCCGCGGGCGGCCCGTGTCGTTTCCGCGGCTCTGCTCGTGATTCAACCGAAGGGTTGACCTTTTCGGGCGGCGTCTCTATACATTGAACCCAATGGTTGAACGTCATTCAGGACAGCTCGACCAGGTCTTCCAGGCGCTCGCGGACCCGACGCGGCGGCGGATGCTGCGCAGCCTCAGTGCGGGGGAGCGCAGCATCGGTGAGCTGGCGGCGCCGTTCCGCATGTCCTTCGCCGGGGCGTCCAAGCACGTGAAGGTGCTGGAGCGCGCCGGGCTCGTGCAGCGGACGGTGCAGGGACGCACGCACGTGTGCCGGCTCGCGCCCGCGCCGCTGGCCGAGGCCATGGAGTGGCTGCGCTTCTACGAGCAGTTCTGGCCGGGCCGGCTCGAGGCGCTCGAGCAGGCGCTGCTCGACGACGGACGAACCGCCAAACGAGGAGCCCCCCATGAGTGACCACGGCGTCGTCACGGGCGAAGGCATCCTCCGCTTCGAGCGCCTGCTGCCAGGCCCCATCGAGCGCGTCTGGACCTTCCTCACCGAGTCGGAGCAGCGCGGCAGGTGGCTGGCCACCGGGAACATGGAGCTGCGCGTGGGCGGGCGCGTGGAGCTGCTGTTCCGCCACGCGGACCTCACGTCCAGCGTCGAGCCGACGCCCGAGAAGTTCAAGCGGTACGAGTACGGCACCGGCTTCGAGGGCCGCGTCACCCGCTGCGAGCCTCCTCGCGTGCTGAGCTACACGTGGGGCGGCGAGGCCAACGAGTCGGAGGTCACCTTCGAGCTCACGCCCCGCGGGGACGCCACCCTGCTCGTGCTGACGCACCGGCGGCTCGGCAAGGAGCGCGCCGTCATGGCCAACGTCGCCAGTGGCTGGCACACGCACCTGGGCATCCTCACCGACGCCCTCGGCGGCGTGGAGCGGCGCCCCTTCTGGTCGACGCATGCGCGCATGGAGGCGGAGTACACCGAGCGGCTCGCGGAGACCTGAGCCACCGTCGCTCGACGGCGGGGCCCGGGACGCGCATCACCGGACAGGTCCATGGGCGGCAGGTGCCTCCTGGGCTATACTTGGCGGCCCTGAAGGCGCAGGAACACGAGGCCGTCATGAGCGAACCACGCACCGTCGCGCTCACTGCATTGGGAGCCGCCACCTCCCTGGGAGGAATCGTCCAGGCGGCGGCCGCTGCACGGGCGGGTATCGTCAGGACCGGGGAGCTCACCGGATGCTGGCACCTGGACGACGAGCTCAACGAGCCAATCCCAGTCACCGGGCACCCCGCCGCCTGGCTGACCGATGGCTTTGAGGGCCTGGGAAGGTTCATGCAGCTGGGCGTTTCGGCCCTGACCGACCTGCTCGCCACCAGCCCGCACATCCAGCGGGAGCGCACCGGCTTCTTCCTCGCGCTTCCTCACGACGTCGGGCAGGAGGAGGACGCGGAGGAGCAGGACGAGGAGGCGCAGGACGGGGGCGAGGACGAGGAGGCGCAGGAGCCCCCGAGCGACGGAGAGGGGGACGAAGACATCGCCGCCCCGGCTCCCCTCTCTCCCGAGGAGAGTGCCCAGCGGTTGATGGAGCACCTCTTCCAGGAGACGGAGCTCGCGTTCCGCCCCGAGGCCATCCGCGTCTTCCTGGAGGGGCGAAAGGGAACCATCCTGGCAGTGCAGCAGGCCGTGCAGGCGCTCCTGCAGGGCCGGTACCACCACGCCCTGGTGATGGCATGCGACTCGCTGGTCGACCCGTGGCGCGCGCAGCGCATGCTGCGGGCCCGGCGCATCAAGACGTCCGACAACCCGGTCGGCTTCATGCCGGGCGAAGCGGGAGTCGCCATCCTGCTGGAACGGCTGGACACCGTCCGGACACGCCGCGACGAGCCCCTGGCCCTGCTGTTCGAGCCCGTCACAGCGCACGAAGCGCACAACCGTGCCGAGCAGCGCCACTCGAGTGGAGCGGCCCTGGTGGAGGTCATCGCCGGAGCCATGGAGCGCGCAGGCGCCATTGCGTCGCTCGAAGGAAGCGTCTACCTCGACCTCAACGGAGAGGACTTCCGAGCCCGCGAGTGGGGGGGTGCCCTCGTCCGCGCGAGAGGGCGTTGCCAGGTCGGCGCCTGGGCCCAGCGGCTTCCGGCCCTGAGCTTTGGAGAGACCGGGACGGCGGCCCCCCTGCTCGCGCTCGGGCTGGCGACCCGCGCCTTCGCCCGGGGCTATGGCAGGGGTGGCCAGGCCCTCATCCTGGCGTCGGACGACCACGGCGCCCGGGCTGGAATGGTCCTGAAGCACGACGCCAGCGGGCGTGCGAAATGACAAGAGAGAGGGTGGTCTCGTGAGCGTCCTGAAGCACATCAAGAAAGAGAAGAAGCGCGAATCGACCCTTCACAAAACCTCCAACTACGCGAAGAACTGCAACACGGGCTTCCGCACGAAGCCCTATTGCGAGATTCACCACATCGTGTGTCTCCAGTCCGTCGCGGCTCGCGTCGAGCAATACAACCCGGGGCTCAAGGACTACGTCGAGGCCTGCCTCTGGGTGACGCCCTGGGACATCAACGACTCCAACAACCTGATGGGGCTGCCCCTCAACTTCCAGTACCGGATGTCGGACGGCACCGCGCCGAAGAACATGCCCTCACACCAGGTCGACCACAATACGAGGGGTGGCTACCGGGAGGAGGTCTCCGATTACCTCAAGGAGAACGTGTGGAACGCGCTGACCGCCAAGAAGAAGGTCCACGACGTAGATGTGAAGAGGCTCAAGGACGAGCTCGACAAGGCCAGCACCACCTTCCGCGGGAGAATCAAGGTCCGGGGAACCCGCCAGGGGGGTACGAAGAAATGCTGGCAGAAGCGCTTCGACAAGGCCTACAAGGCCCTGTGGTACCACCCCTTCTCCATGGCCCTGCGTCCCAACCCTCGCCATCCAGGGCTGTCGCTGAAGACGCTGGTCAAAATCTTCAAGAAGCTGAATTGAAGGACCTCATCCAATGAGCAAGCTGCCTCTAGTCTGGGAGTGGGATGTCGGCGGGAGCTTCTGCGTCCTGACGCCGCTGCGGAACGTGGAAGACGAGTACGAGCTCTCCCGGGGCATCTCCAGAGCCAAGGGGTTCCCGTCCGACGCCGCCTTCCACATGGACCCCAAGTTCAAGCGGTACGTCGACCTGGCCGACAACCTCAAGAACCCCGACAGAATCATCACCGTCTCCAAGGCACTGAAGGAGTTCATCGAGGCCCGGAAGCCGCGCGAAGTCGAGTACCTGCAGGTGCCCATCTTCAACCACAAGAAGAAGGTGGCGAGCGATGAGTACTTCATCATCAACCCGCTGCGCGTCTTCGACTGCATCGACAAGGAGAAGTCAGACATCTCCTGGAACGCCATCGACCCGGACAAGATCAGCGCCGTCGAGAAGCTGGTCCTGAAGCCCAAGGCATTCGAGCCGGGGTTCCTGCTGTTCCGGCTGAAGCACTTCGAGCACGCCGTCATGGTGGACCGCAAGCTCGCACAGGCCATCCTCGACGAGGGCTTCACCGGCCTCATCTTCGACGAGGTCGACACCTTCGTGCGCTGAGCCAGCCATCCACGCGCTGTCCGACACGTCCCGTCCGGGAGCAACGCCATGACACTGAGTGCGAAAGAGAAGCAGGTGCTCGACCAGCTCAAGGAGCACCTGGCGGTCATCGCAGCCGGACACCCCGCCGTGGAGATTGGAGAGACGTACGAGGAGGCCGAGCTGTGCTTCCAGGCGATGGCCTGCTGCAAGCTGCTCAGGGCGGCCGACAAGGCGGGCTTCCAGAAATACCTCTTCTGGACGGGGCTCACCCGCCGCTACTTCCTCGAGCGGAGCAAGGACGAGGGCGGACAGAATGACTTCCGCCGCGCCAGGAGCCGGAGCGAGGGGTTCTTCTGCGCCGCCGCGGCGGGGGATATCCCCCTGGCGCTCGAAATCAGCGCCCTGTCCCCGACCCGATGGATGAAGAAGGGGGAGTACGAAGAGGACTTCGCCTATCACGAGTTCCTCTCCGTGACGCTCGGCGGGGCGGAGGAGGCTGAGCGCGAGGCGTCTCTCAAGCGCTTCGACAAGGCCCTGAAGGGTGATGCGTCCGCGCGCTACGACGTGTGCCAGGCCCTGCAGGAAGGGGACGGGGCGGCCTTCGAGCAAGCCTTCCAGGAGCTGTGTGAGCGGAATGCGTCCGAGCAGCTCAAGGAGCGCCCCGAGTTCGCCGACACCGCCACCTTCGAGCCCCGCAGCCGCGTCTTCACCGAGGGCTTCGCGCTGGTGAGAATCGCCGAGAGCCGGGGCATCCGCGTCCCCAAGCAGCCCTTCCCGCTGTGTCCGGAGACGGGCCGCGTCGGGCTGCTCCGCCGCCGGCCGGATGACCTCTTCGCGGAGATGGCGGGCCTTCAGTAGGGCGGAGCGCCCGGGCCCCATGGGGCGCTGAGGCTACTTCTCCGCGGCAGGCGGGGTGCGCTCCGCGCCCGAGGGCAGGGGCGCGGCGCTTCCGGACCGCACCTCCGGGTTTCCGACCTGCTGCGCGGCCTGCTGCAGCAGCACCGCCGCCGCCTGCGGCGGCACCGTGGGCGCCACGGGCAGGGCTTGCTGGACCGGAGGAGGCTGCGGAGCCGGCGCCGCGGGCTGGGGCTGCGCCGGTGCGCTCGGGGCCTGCTCGGGGCGTGGGGCGGCTTCCGCGGCGTTGCGCCGGGCCTGCGACTGCTGACCGAAGATGTATCCACCCACCGTGCCCAGCAGCGTTCCGAGCACGGCTTTGTCAATCTTGTCGTCCGTCGCGAGGATGATGATGGTCAGCAGCAGGAAGGCCATGCCGACCATCTCAATCAGCGTCCGCTGCTGGAAGATGATGGCCTGCACCTCCGGCGTGAAGAAGCGCGTGGAGATGAAGAGCAGCGACAGCGAGACAATCATGCTGATGACGGCCCAGTTCAGCCGCGCGTCCGTCTCCACCTTCTCGAGCTGACGCGCATCCAGCTCGGTGCTGAGCGTGTCGATGGCGCCCTGGGCGTCCTTCACCTGCTGGAAGCGGGCGTCGAGGCCCGCCTGGGCCCGGTCCATGATGTCCTGCCAGACCTTGGCCACCGCGTCCCGGTCCCGGGTGAACAGCCGCTCCAGCTCCGTCAGCGAGAGCGACTTCGCCCGCTCCGAGGCGCTGGCGACGGACTCCCGCATCTGCTCGAGGAAGGCCTCGGGCGTCTGAGCGTCGCGGCCAATCGCCGGAAACTGCAGAGACTTGAGCTCGAGGGCGCTCGGCATGTCCAGCTTCTTCGGCTCGCCGTACACCTCGTCCATCAGCGGTGAGCGCTGGCCGTCATCGGCGTGCTGGGGCAGGTAGTCGACGAGCGCGAAGGTCATGGCGCTGGTCAGGTCGTTCGCGGAGCGCTCCAGCCGCTGGTACACGTCCTTCGTCGGGAGGCCGCCCCTCGTGGTGACCTCGCTCACCGCGGCGAAGTCCTTCTGGAACCGGGTCAGCAGAGGCGCGAAGCGCGCGCTGTCGAACTTCTGCGCCTGGACCTCCGCCTGCCGCGCCCGCGCCGTCCGCAGCATCTGCCGGAGCGTGGTCATCTCGGCTTCCGCCGACTCCAGCGTCTTCTGCTGCGTCGTCATCCGCGCCTGGAGGAGCCCCGTGGACTGCTTCTCCGGCGTCTCCTCCGCCTTGGTCGCGGGCTCCGCGGCCAGGGCCGTCCCCATCAGCCCCCAGAGCGCGAAAGCGATAATCCGTCCTGCGTTCATGACAATCACCCCAGGGGAACGGCGCCGGGCCCGGATGTTCCCAGCCGGCGTGCCTGCCCTTTGCGCCATCCTAGTTCCAAATCGGAGGCGGCCGCTCAGGGGGCGGGCTACCCGGCTCCGCCGCCAAGCGCTGGCGCCGGAATGAGGCGATACCGCTCTTCGGTCTTCAACGCCCGGTTCCTCGCCAGGCGGACGAGCGCCACGCCCTCGATGAAGACGAAGGCAGACGTCTTGTGGAGATAGGGGTCGAAGAGTCCGGAGCGCTGCTGCCGCTCGACCCAGGCGGCCTGCTCCTCAATCATTCCCTGGAGGCCGGCTTCGAAGGCCTCGGCATCCGCGAGTGTCAGGCCCTTCACCGCGTCGAAGCGGTAGGACTGTCCTCCCTGGAGGCACCGCTCGAAGGCCGCCAGCTCCGAGTCCAGGTCGGGCCGCTGGAGTAGCATGGCGCTGAGCACACCGAAGTAGTGGAAGTCCTCCTCGGCCTCCATCCGCTGCATCCAGGTGGACGTCATCCTCGCCGCAATGTCCCGGGCCAGGTCCCATGCACCCACGGCGAGGGCGTCGAAGAGCGGCTCGCCCTTGCTGCGTGCAAGGTAGTACTGGTCGAACTCGGAGCATGCGCTCCGGCGCTTCAGCAGGTCCCGGTAGAGCGTCGCCGCCTGCTCCAGGCCATCGCGAAAGCCTTCCTCGTCCAGCTCGGACAGCAGCAATCCACAGCCGTACTGCCGCCAGAGGGCCGCCGTCTCCAAGGTCAGCTTCGCGTCCGGCTTCGCCGACGACGACTGAAGCCGGGGCATCCGCTGGCCCAGCAGGAAGAGGAGGTTGTCGAGGACCGAGTCCATGGGTGGAAGGACCTCAGCCCGGGATGGTCTTGCCCGCGGGGTTGACCGCGAGCCCGGTGAGCCCCGCCTGCTGGAAGGCCTCCAGGAGGTCGGAGCGCAGCACAATCATTTCCGAGTACTCCGCCATCCGGAAGAGCTGGGCGTTGTCGGGCACGGCATCCTCGCGCACGTGCAGCAGCTTGACCTCGGCGAGCTCGTTCGGGTCGCTGGCGGTGCGCCGGTACTTCGAGCGCTCGAAGTCCAGACACGGTACGCGCACCAGCGGATTGGCGATGGCATAGGACTCGCGGGTGCGACGGCCGCGCTTGTCCAGCAGTACGAAGGGCAGCAGCTCGATGGCCTCGCCTACCAATCCCCGGCTCTTCAAGACGTCCTGCACGCGCTGGGACACGTAGAGCACACGGTCCGGGTTGTCGATGAAGTCCGTGAACATGTCCCCAGCGCGTTCGTAGAGGCTGAGCTCGGTCGTCGGCGGCAGGTAGGAGGCACACGGGATGCCATCGCTCAGGTAGAAGTAGTCCTCGACCCTGTCCGGAAGGTCGACGATCTCCACCGCACGGGGGTCATGCGCATGTCCGAACGTGTAATAGGAATAGGGCATGGGCTCGTAGTTCAAACACCAGCGGCCGTGAGCTGCACACCGGGTTGACTTTAGTCCAGCCGCCTCTGCGATGGCGCATAGCAGCAAGGTGACGAGACGCTCAGCCCTGGCCCACCTGCACGCCCGGGGCGTCCAGCGGCAGCTTCAGCCGTGCGCGGCACCCCCGCCCCTCCGGCCGGTTCTCCAGACGCAGGCCTCCGCCATGGGCCTCCGCAATCTGCCGGCTCAGCGCCAGGCCGATGCCGCTGCCCTGCGGCTTCGTGGTGAAGAAGGGCACGAAGAGGTTGCCCGTGTCCGCCAGCCCGGGGCCCTCGTCCTCCACCCACACCTCCACCGCGCCCGGTGACAGCACTGCCCAGGACACCCAGACGTTGCCGCCCTCCGGAGCCATCTGCACCGCGTCCACCGCGTTGCGCACCAGGTTGATGAGCAGCTGCTCCAGCTGGTCCACGTCCCCGCGCACCACCAGTGCCGGGCCCGCGCGCACCGCCACCGGCCGGCGGTGCTCCAGCGCCGCCACCCGCCGCACCCAGCCGTCCACTTCCACGTTCCCCAGGGACGGCGGAGGCAGCCGCGCCAGCCTCGCGTACGCGGACATGAAGCGCGCCAGTGACTCCGAGCGCCGGGCGATGATGCCCAGCCCGCTCTTCGCGTCCTCCTCCCAGTCCGCCGCGCGCGGCTGCTGCACCAGCATGTCCCGCAGCGCCTCGGCGATGGAGCCGATGGGCGTCAGCGAGTTGTTGATTTCGTGGCTCAGCACCCGCACCAGCCGGCGCCACGCCTCGCGCTCCTGCTCGCGCAGCGCCAATCTCAAGTCAGCGATGACGACGAGCTGGTGCGGCAGCCCGCCCTGGCGGAACTCACCCCGCCGCACCTCGTAGGGGCCGCCCTCCTCCGCGAAGCTGCGCGTCAGCCGCCGGGGCACCGGGCCCTCCAGCAGGTCCGACAGCCCCAGCGAGCCGGCCCCCTTCCCCACCAGCTGCGAGCGAGGCTGCCCCAGCAGCCGCTCCCCCGCGCGGTTCACCAGCTTCAGCGTGCCCGCCACGTCGAAGGCCAGCACCCCGACGTCGATCTCCTCCATCACCTGCTCCAGGAGCGCCCCTGCCTCCAGCGCCCCCAGCCGCTGCTCGCGCAGCGTGTCGCCCAGCGCGTTGACCTCCAGCAGCACCTCGCCCAGCGCGTCACCCCCGCGCGCACCGCGCCCGCGCACCGAGTAATCACCCTCGCGCAGCGCGGCCAACAGGTTCGCCACCGCGTGCAGCGGCCGCATCACCCGCTCGCGCACCAGGAGCCCGACGCCGAGGAAGACGCCCACCACCAGCGTGGTCAGCGTCCACTGCACCTTCGCGGAGAAGTCCCCCGTCCACACCATGATGAGCGCGGCCACCGAGCCCGGCAGCCCCGCCAGCCACGCCAGGCCGAGCACCTGCACGTCATGTGGCGGAGGGCTGCGCTTCTGCTTCACCGAGCTCCCTTGATTCCGTAGTGCTGGAGCCTCCGGTATAGCGCGCTTCGCGACAGGCCCAGCCCCTTGGCCGCCTCGCTCACGTTGCCCTCCTGCCGCGCCAGGGCGCGCTCGATGAGGTAGCGCTCCACCTCCTCCAGCGTCATCTCCTCCAGCCGCGACGGGCCCTCACGCCCCACCCGCTTCAAGAGCAGGTCGTCCGCCGACACCTCGTCACCCGCCGCCATCAGCAGCGCGCGCTCCACCGCGTGCTCCAGCTCGCGCACGTTGCCCGGCCACGCGTACGCCAGCAGCGCCTCCAGCGCGCCCGCCGACAGCCGCACCGTGGGCCGCCCGTAGCGCCGGCCGTGCTCCGCCAGGAAGTGCGTCGCCAGCAGGGGGATGTCCTCGCGCCTGTCGCGCAGCGGCGGCAGCTGCAGCTCCACCGTGTTGAGGCGGTAGAGCAAATCCTCGCGGAAGCGCCCCTCCGTCACCGCCTTGGACAGGTCCACGTTGGTGGCGCTCACCACCCGCACGTCCACGCGCCGCACCTTCGACGAGCCCACCGGGTGCAGCTCGCCCGTCTGCAGCACGCGCAGCAGCTTGGCCTGCTGCGACAGCGGCATGTTGCCAATCTCGTCCAGGAAGAGCGTGCCGCCGTCCGCCAGCTCGAAGCAGCCGATGCGGTCTCCCTTCGCGTCCGTGAAGGCACCCTTCACGTGGCCGAACAGCTCGCTCTCGAAGACGCCCTCGGACAGGCCGCCGGAGTTCACCGCCACGAAGGGCCGGTCCGCGCGCGTGGAGGCCGCGTGGAGCAGCCGCGCCACCACCTCCTTGCCCGTGCCGTGCTCGCCCGTCACCAGCACGTTGGCCCCGGACGGCGCCACGCGCTCGATGAGGCGGCGGATGGGCTGCATGGCGCGAGACTCCGACACCATGGTGGGCAGGCCACCCTGGCCGCGCCGCAGGTGCTGGTTCTCCTCCTCCAGCCGCCGGCTGCGCTTCAAGGCCCGGCCCAGTTCCAGCTGCGTGCGCAGCGTGGCCAAAAGGCGCGTGTTGTCCCACGGCTTCTGCACGTAGTCGCGCGCGCCGCCGCGCATGGCCTCCACCGCGCCCTCCACGCTGCCCCACGCCGTCATCACCACCACCGGCAGCGCCGCGTCCTGCGCGCGGATGCGGCCGAGCAGGTCCATGCCCTCCTTCCCGGACGTGGTGTCGCGCGCGTAGTTCAGGTCCATGAGGACGAGGTCCACGTCCTCCGACTCCAGCGTGGCCAGCGCGCCCGCGGGCGACTGGGCGGTGACGACGGCGTACCCGTCGCGCTTGAGCAACAGCCGGAGCGCCTCCAGCACGTCTGCCTGGTCATCGGCGATGAGGATGCGCGAGGGCCTTGCGGCGGCGGGCGCGGGTGCGGCGGGAGGGGACGCGGTGGGAAGGGGCTCGGACACGGGGGGTACCTACCAGAGAGAATGTGCCAGAAATGGGACGGCGTCAGCCGCGACGGAGGATGGAGGCGGGGTCCACGCTGGCCGCACGGCGTGCTGGCAGCCAGCTCGCCAGCCAGGCAGTCCCCAGGAGCACCGCGGCCACCGCGCCCAGCACGGTGAGGTCCAGCGAGCTGACGCCATAGAGGAGGCCCTCCATCACCCGGTGCACCGCCAGCGCACCAGCGAGCCCCAGCCCGAGCCCCAGCCCTACCCGCCGCAGCGCCTGCCCCACGACGAGGCCCAGCACGTCCCGCCGCTGGGCACCGAGGGCCATGCGCACGCCCATCTCGTGAGAGCGCTGCGCCACCACGTAGGACATGACGCCGTAGATGCCCACCGCCGCCAGCACCAGCGCCAGCACGCCGAAGCTGCCCAGCAGCACCGTGCGGAAGCGGGGCCGGGCCAGGTCCACCGCCAGCCGGTCCTCCAGCGTGGTGGGCTGCGCGAGCGCCGCCGTGGAGTCCACCGCGCGCAGCTCCTCGCGCACCACCGCCTCCAGCGCCTGGGGCGACAGGCCCGGCGCGGCCCGCACCGCGAGCTGCGCGCCCAGGTCCGGCCCGTCTCCGCCCTGCGCCAGGGGGAGGTACGCCGTGGGCTCCTGCCCCGACTCCACCCCGGCGTACGGCACGTCCCCCACCACGCCCACCACCGTCAGCCACAGCGGGTTGCCCTGCGCGTCGTCGCCGCCGAACGTCACCCGGCGCCCCACCGCGTCCTGCCCGGGGAAGACCTTGCGGGCGAAGTGCTCGCTCACCACGAGGACTCTCGGGGTGTCCTTGCGGTCGTCCGCGGTGAGCCGGCGGCCCGCGAGCAGCGGCACGCGCAGCGCCTCCAGGAAGCCCGGCGAGGAGGCGTTGACGAGAGCATGCGGCCGGTTGGGCACGTCCTCCGTCCCCTCCACCCAGTAGCCGGAGCGGCGGATGTCAAAGCCTCCCGGCAGGCTCTGGCCCACGCCTGCCGCCGCCACCTCCGGACGGGCCTCGAGCCGGGTCATCAGGTTCCGGTAGAAGGCATTCACGTCGTCGCCGTGGGTGTAGCGGTCGCTGGACAGCGACACCAGCGCGACGAAGACGCCTTCCGGGTCCAGCCCGGGGTCCACCTGCTGCAGCCGCCAGAAGCTCTTGAGCATCAGCCCCGCGCCGGTGATGAGCAGCAGCGCCAGCGCCACCTCCGCCACCACCAGGGCCGCGTGCGTCCGCCCCCGGGACGCCTCGCTGGCGCTCCGGCCCAGCACCGTCCCCGGGCTCAGCTGGGTGCGCTGCAGCGCGGGGGCCAGCCCCACGCCCACGCCCGTGAGCAGCGTCACCGCCAGCGCGAAGAGCAGCACCCGGCCCTGCACCGCCACGTCGCCGCCGCGCGGCAGGGCATTGCCGCCCAGGGCCACCACCCAGTCCGTGCCCCACAGGGCCAGCAGCACCCCGCCCACGCCGCCCAGCGCCGCCAGCAGCACGCTCTCCGTGAGGAGCTGCCGCACCAGCCGCCCGCGCCCGGCGCCCAGCGCCACGCGGATGCCCAGCTCGCGCTGCCGCGACGCCGCGCGCGCCAGCTGCAGATGGGCCACGTTGGCCGCCGCCAGCAGCAGCACCAGCGCCACTGCGCCCAGCAGCACCCACAGCGCCAGGCGCACGTCCCGGGTGAGCTGGTCGGAGTAGCGCACCACCCCCAGCTCCAGCGCCGCGTCCTGCTTCAGCAGCTCCGGAGCGAGCGCCGCCAGCTCCTGCCGGGCGGACTCCAGCGTGGCGCCCGGCGTCAGCCGTCCCGTCACGATGAAGGCGCGATAGCCGCGCGCCGTGCGCGCCTCGGACGTGGCCGCTCCCGGCTGGCTGTCGTACGGCACCCACACGGCCGTCGTGGCGCGGGGCACCTGGAACGAGGGCGGCATCACCCCCACCACCGTGTACGGATGGCCGCTCAGCGTCAGCGTGCGGCCGAGCACGTCCTGCCCGCCGCCCATCGCCAGCCACTGCCCGTAGGACAGCACCGCCACCGGGGTGCGCTGCTCCTCGAGCGTGAAGGTGCGCCCGAGCAGCGGCTGCACGCCGAAGGCCTTGAAGAAGTCTCCCACCACCACCGTGCCGCGCAGCTGCTGCGTGTCCCCGTCGCCGGTGAGGTTGAAGACGTCATTGCTGTACGCGGTGAGCGAGACGAGCTGCTTCGACTGCCGCGCGATGTCGTCGAAGGACATCAGGCTGTAGCGCGGAGACACCCGCTGCGGCGTGTCCGAGCCCAGCATCACCACCCGCTCCGGCTCCGGAAAGGGCAGCGGCCGCAGCAGCACCGCGTCCACCACGCTGAAGAGCGCCGTCGTCGCGCCGATGCCCAGTGACAGCACGAGCACCGCCGCCACCGTGAACACGGGCGACTGGCGCATCGTGCGCAGCGCGTACCGCAGGTCCATCTTCAGGTCGCTCAGCATGGAGTGTCTCGCTCGTGCCTTCAGGGCTTCTGCAGCCAGCCGTCCGCGAGCTGGATGATGCGGTGGCCATACGCGGCGTTGGCCTCGGAGTGCGTCACCTGGATGATGGTGGTGCCGTCCTTGTTGAGGCGCTGGAAGACCTCCATGATGTGCTTCGCCTGCGCCGAGTGGAGGTTGCCCGTGGGCTCGTCCGCCAGCAGCACCTTGGGGTTGGCGATGAGCGCGCGGGCGATGCCCACCAGCTGCTGCTGGCCGCCGGAGAGCTGCGAGGGGAACAGGTCCTTCTTCCCCACCAGGCTGAAGCGGTCCAGCATGTCACCCACCAGCGACTCGCGCTCACTGCGCTTGAGGTTGCGGTAGGACAGCGGGACTTCGAGGTTCTCCGCCACCGTGAGGTTGTCCAGCAGGTGGTACTGCTGGAAGACGAAGCCGATGGTGCGCCGCGACAGCTCCGCGCGCTCCTTCGGCTTCATCGCGTGGACGGACTGGCCGTCCAGCACGTACTCGCCCGTCCACTCCGCATCCAGCATGCCGAGGATGGACAGCAGCGTGGACTTGCCCGCGCCGGACGGGCCCATCAGCGTGACGAACTCGCCGGGCTGGATGTCCAGGTCGATGCGGCGCAGCACCCAGGCGCGGCCGCCCGCCAGGGGGTAGGACTTCTCGACGTTACGGAGGGAGATGAGGGGCTGGGACATGATTCTCTCGTGCGCCTATTCGGAGCGCAGGGCAATGATGGGGTCCACCAACGTCGCGCGGCGCGCGGGCAGCCAGGTGGCGAAGAGGGCGACGCCGCACAGCAGCGCGGCCACTCCGACGAAGGTCCACGGGTCATACGCCGTGACGCCGTACAGCAGCGTGCTCAACAGCTGCGCCAGCCCGAGCGAGAGCATCAGCCCCGCCGCCACGCCCAGGCCCGCCAGCTTCAGGCCCTGGCCCAGCACCAACGTCAGCACGTCCCTGCGCGCCGCGCCCAGCGCCATGCGGATGCCCATCTCGCGCGTGCGCTGCGCCACCGAGTAGCCGATGACGCCGGAGATGCCCAGCGCGGCCAGCAGCAGCGCGGTGCCCGCGAACAGTCCCATCAGCAGGGCGGACAGCCGGCGCGAGCCGATGGAGTCGTCCACCAGTCGCACCATGGGCGCCACGTTGAACAGGGGCAGGTTGCCGTCCAGGGCGCGCACCTCGGCTTCAATCGCCGTGCGCAGTGCCTCCGGGCTGCCCGCCTTCGCGCGCACCGCGAGGTTGAGGTTGTAGAGCGGGAACTGCGCCGCCGCGTAGTACGCCGCCGGGCGCGCGGGCTTGTCCAGGCCCCACTCGCGCACGTCGTCGACGATGCCCACCACCGTAGCCCAGCGCGTGGTCTGCCGGTGCAGCCTCAGCCGCTGGCCCAGCGCGTCGCCCTTGGGCCAGTAGAGGTTCGCGAAGGTCTTGTTGATGACCACCGCCCCCGGCGCGGCGGAGTTGTCCGTCTCCTGCAGCATGCGCCCGTCGCGCAGCCGCACCTGGAGCGTGCGCAGGTAGTCCGCGCTGGCGAAGCGCGTCTCCACCGCCGGCCACGCCTCGTCCGGCCCCTTCGTCCGGCCCTCGATGTCGAAGCTGTTGTCCGTGCGGCCTCCCAGGGGCAGCATGTTCGCCGCCCCCGCGGACTCCACGCCGGGCAGGGCCTGCACTCGGGTGAGCAGCTCGCCCATGAACGTCTCCCGGCGCGCCGCCTCCGAGTACGCCGCCTGGGGCAGCGCGATGCTGCCGGTGAGGACTCCTTCCGGGGTGAAGCCCGCCTCCACCTCGTGCAGCGCCTGGAAGCTCTTCACGAAGAGGCCCGCGCCCACCAGCAGCACCAGCGCCAGCGCCACCTGCGCCACCACCAGCCCCGCGCGCAGCCGGCCCGCCTTCTTCCCATCCGTGCCGCGCGTCCCCTCGCGCATCGCGCCGCTCAGGTCCGCGCGGCTCACCTGGAGCGCCGGCACCAGGCCGAAGACGATACCCGTGAGCAGGGACACGCCCGCCGTGAAGAGCACCGACGGCACGTCCAGTCCCACCTCCGTCGCACGCGGCAGCCCGTCGCCCACCACCACCAGCAACATGTCGGTGCCCCACATCGCCAGCAGCAGGCCGAGCGCACCGCCCGTCACCGCCAGCACCAAGCTCTCCGTGAGGAATTGCGCCACCAGCCGCCCCCGGCCCGCGCCCAGGGCCGCGCGGATGGACACCTCGCGACCGCGGGCCGCCGCTCGCGCCAGGAGCAGGTTCGCCACGCTGCTGCACGCCACCAGCAGCACGAAGCCCACCGCGCCCAGCAAGAGCCACAGCGTGCCGCGCACGTCGCCCACCACCTCGTCCTCCAGCGACTTCACGGTGATGGCCCAGCCGCCGCCCTTGTAGTTGTTCTCGTGCGCGGCCTCCATCTCCCGGCCCACGCGCGCCAGGTCCGCCTGCGCCGCCGCCAGCGTCATGCCGGGCTTCAGCCGCGCTACCACGCTGAGGAACCGGCTGCCGCGCCGCTCCTGCGACGCCTGCTCCGGCGTGGGCGCGAAGGGCGCGTACACGTCCGTGTCCGCCGGATACTCCGCCCCGGGCGGCAGCACGCCCACCACCGTGTACGAGTCCCCATCCAGCTGCAGCGTGCGGCCCAGCACCTTCGGGTCCTGCGCGAAGCGCGAGCGCCACGCCTTGTCCGTCAGCACCAGCACCCGCTCGCGGCCCGGCGTCTCCTCGTCCTCGGTGAAGGCACGGCCGAGCACCGGCGACACGCCCAGCGTGGCGAAGAGCGAGGCCGTGGCGTTCGTCACGCTCAGCCGCTCCGGCACGTCCCCGCCGGTGAGCGTGGCGTCGTTCTCGTCATAGGCCGCCACCGACGCGAAGGCCTTCGGCAGCTCGCGGTAGTCCCGGTACTCGGGCACCGACACCGAGATGTCCTTCAGCTCCATCCTGAGGAAGTTGCCCCAGACGTGGACCAGCCGGTCCGGCTCCGCGAAGGGCGGCGGCTTGAGCAGCACGCCATTCACCACGCTGAACACGGCGCTGTTCGCGCCGATGCCGAGCGCCAGCGCGAGCACCGCCACCAGCACGAAGCCGGGGCTCTTGCTCAGCGTGCGCAGCGCGTAGCGGACATCCTGGAGGAGGGTTTCCATGGGGTTCCGGTGAGACGGAGCGTGAGGCGTAGAGGCGCACCCCTCCCGTGGCCGCGCCTTCGGGGGCACGGTGCGGGACGGAGCGTGAAGCGGGGACTAGCGGCGCTGCTCGTCCTGGACGATGCGGCCGTCGAAGAGGCTCACCGTGCGCGTGGCGGTGCGCGCGTGCGCCGGGTCGTGCGTCACCATGCAGATGGTGGCGCCGCCCTTGTGCAGCTCGGAGAGCAGCTGCATCACCGCCTCGCCGTTCTTCGAGTCGAGGTTACCGGTGGGCTCGTCGGCCAGGAGGATGAGCGGGTCGCCCGCCACCGCGCGCGCCACCGCGACGCGCTGCTGCTGACCGCCGGAGAGCTGGCCCGGCATGTGCCGCGCCCGGTGCGCCATGCCGACTCTCTCCAGCGCGCGCTCCACGCGCTGCTTGCGCTCGGCCGCGGGCATGCCCCGGTACGTCAAGGGCAGCTCCACGTTCTCGAACACCGTCAGGTCGCCGATGAGGTTGAAGCTCTGGAAGATGAAGCCGATGTGCCGGTTGCGCACCAGCGCCCGGTCCGACGGCGACAGCTCCAGCACGCTGCGCCCGTCCAGCAGGTACGCGCCGCGCGAGGCCGTGTCGAGCAGCCCCAGCACCGCCAGCAGCGTGGACTTGCCGGAGCCCGAGGGGCCGACAATCGCCACCCACTCGCCCTGGCGGATGGTGAGGTGGATGTTGGAGAGCGCGTGCGTCTCCACCTCCTCCGTCTCGAAGACCTTGGTCAGCCCCTCGAGCTGGATGAGGGACTTGCCCGCGTCCGTCTTCGGTCCACCCGCCAGCACCGCCTCTTCTGTCGAAGCGGGCGCCTTCACGTCGTTCGTCGTCATCATCGCAACCTCACCCGCTCGACCGCGTCCCACGCGGCCATGTCAGACAGCACCACCTGGTCGCCTTCTTGGAGGCCCTGTACGACCTCCACGGCGTTCACCGAACCCCGGCCCAGCTGCACCGGCACCCGAATCGCTTCGTCGCCCCCGGGCATCAGCCGGAAGAGGGACATCGTCCCGTTGGGCTGCGCGCCCGCGGGGCGGCCCACGGAGAGCACGTTGCCCAGCCGCTCCAGCTCCACCGTCCCCTCCACCGTGAGGTCGGGCCGGGCGCCACGGGGCAGCTCGGCCGGCAGCGACACCTCCACCCGCACCGTGCCCTGGCTGGCCGCCGGGGCCACGCGCGCTACCGTGCCCTCCACCACCCCGTTGCGCGTGTCGACCAACGCCTTCTGGCCGGGCTGGATGTCGCGCGCCTGCGTCTCGGCGATGCGCAGCTCCGCCTTCAGCCGCTCGGGCTTCACCACCTTCGCGAGCAGTACGCCCGGCGTCACCCACTGTCCCAGCTCCAGCGGCAGCTCCTGCAGCACCCCGTCCTCCCCGGCGAGCACCTTCATGGACTCCACCTGGGTACGTCGGAAGCGGGCGACCGCTTTCAACCGCTCGACCTGGCCCTCCTGGGCGGCGAGCTGGTCCTTCATGTTGACGGCGACCACGTTGAGCTTCTTGCGCTCCAGCTCCAGGCGGCGGGACAGCTCGCCGGCCTTCTCGCGGGTCTGCGTCACCTCGAGCTCGCCGATGAGCTCCTTCTTGTGGAGGGTGTCGCTGGCCGCGGCGCGGCGGACGGCGTCGGCGGAGTCGGTGGTGAGCGTCTCCACCGTGGCGGCCTGGGCCAGGCGCATCGTCTCCAGCTCGGTGCGCATGCGGATGAGCTCGGCCTGCGCGCTGGCGAGCTGGCGCTCGGCCTCCAGGGCCTGGAGCTGCACGTCGGGGTTGGACAGCTCCATGAGGAGCGTGTCGGCCGTCACGGTGGCGCCGGGGCGCACGTGGATGCGCTCGACGCGGCCCGCCGTGTCGGCGGTGAGCCAGCGGATGTACTCGGGCACCAGGGTGCCCGCGCCCTTCACCTGCCGCACCATGGGCCCGCGCTTCACCGTGTCGAGCCACACCGAGGCGCGCTCCACCGTGGGCGCCGCCGGACGCAGGCGCGACAGGCCCACCGTCACCGCGAGCAGCACACAGGCTCCGCCGATGGCGAGGACCCAGGGCTTGCGGGTCTTCTTCTTGGCTTTGGGGATGTCCACGGCCTCTCTAAGAGCGAGGCTCGTGCCAATTGCTTCTGGCCGTTCAAATCCCTGGATTTGCTCGGGAGGAGGGGGGACGTCCCAGGTCCGGTGCCCGGTTGCGGAAAGTGTCGTCCCAGAAGCGGACAGTGGATCAACGGAGGGCGGGCAGGCGGGCGCCACGGCAGCGGAAGTGCCGCTCAGTGCCCCTCCACGCTTCACTCATTGCGTCTCTCCACTCCGCCACGCGCCGCCGTGGACTGGAGACGCGTACGCATCAGCGCCCCCGGTGTGGTGCCCGTCAGGTGCTTGAACTCGGTGATGAGGTGCGACTGGTCGTAGTAGCCCGCCGCCACCGCGATGGCGCCCCAGTCCGGTGTGGCGGCGCGCTCCGAGGCCCGCACCGCGCGCTGGAAGCGCACCACGCGCGCGAACTCCTTGGGGCCCATTCCCACCACGTCGTCGAAGGCCCGGCGCAGCTGTCGAGCGCTGACGCCCAGTTCTCTCGCCAGCGCGTCGACACGCGGCAGCTCCGTGGCCTCCGTGAGCAGCCGGACGGCTCGCCGCACCGTGTACGCCCCCGCGGGCTCGAAGACGTCTCCCCGGCGGAGGCGCTCGGTGAGCGCCGTGTCCAGCAGGCGCAGCCGGTCCACCACGGACGGTGCCTCCGTGAGCGCTTCGCGCAGCCGCGCTCCCTCCGTGCCCCACAGCGTGTCCAGGGACAGGATGCGGTCCGTCAGCTCGGACATCGGCAGGCCGAAGAACGGGTATGCACCTCCCGGCTTGAAGCGCACCACGAGCATCTGCGGCGTCAGGACCTCGGTGCCCTTGCGCAGCGGGCTCAGCCTCGGGCCGATGGCGTGCGCCGCTCCGCGCTCGCCCCTGAAGCGGATGACCAGGTCGACCTCGCCATCCGGCAGCCGGACGTAGGGGCGGGCATCGGCTCCCCGCGAGACGACCCGGAATCCCTTCACGAAGCCCGCGAGCACGCCTCGCGGCGCGAGCTGAACGGACGCGTCAGTCATCGTCACAGCATGGGTCACCGCCTCGCGGTGTTCAACCCGGCCCACGGGCCATGGCCGATTCCTCCAATCGCATCCCGACGACTTTCCGTAGGTATCCGGCATGACAACCCCGCACGCCCGGCACGTCCCGGCGAGGAGCTGACCATGCACGTCCATCACCTCAACTGCGGCAGCCTGTGCCCCGCCGGGGGTCCTCGATTCGTCCAGGGCGAAGGCAGCTTCTTCGGGCGCGCCCGGATGGTCTGCCACTGCCTCATGCTGGAGACCCGGCAGGGCCTCGTCCTCGTCGACACGGGGCTCGGCATTGGCGATGTCCAGGACCCGCGCCGCCTCGGCCGGAGCTTCCTCAAGCGCAACGCGCCCAGGCTCGACCCTCGGGAGACCGCCGTCGCCCAGGTCGAGCGGCTCGGCTTCCGGCGCGAGGACGTGCGTCACATCCTCCCCACCCACCTGGACCTGGACCATGCCGGGGGCCTGGCCGACTTCCCCACCGCCGAGGTCCACGTCTTCCGCGATGAGTACGACGCCTCGCGGAATCCTGCCTCACGCAAGTTCGGCTACCGCCCGGTGCAGTGGGCGCATGGCCCACGGTGGATGCCCCATGAGGTGGCGGGCGAGCGCTGGTTCGGCTTCGAGGCGGTGCGCCCCATTCCTGGCCTCGGCGACGAGGTGCTGCTGGTGCCACTCGTGGGCCACTCGGAGGGACACTGCGGTGTCGCCGTGAAGACCGGCAGCGGCTGGCTGCTCCACGCGGGCGATGCGTACTTCAGCCACCACGAGATGAACCCCGTGGCCCCACGCAGCCCGCTCGGGCTCGCGCTCTTCCAGCGGCTCCGCTCGACGGACAACGCGGCGCGCGTCGCCAACCAGGTGCGGCTGCGCGAGTTGGTGCGCAAGCACTCTCACGAGGTCCGTGTGTTCTCCGCGCACTGCGGCACGGAGTTCCAGCGCATGACCGCGGGCACCGGACCGTCGCTCCAGGTGGCTCCGGCCCTGGCCAGCTGAGTGAGCCTCGCAGGGCCCGGAGGTGGCGACGCGCCCTCGAATTGGAATGAAGGTTCCTTCCGGGCAAGGCGGCGGGGACGCGCCTCCCGAGCTGGAAGGAGCGTTCCTTCCAGGCCAGGGCGCGGCGGGGACACGCCTCCCGAGTTGGAAGGAGCGTTCCTTCCAGGCCAGGGCAGAGGGGACGCGCCCCTCCGAGTTGGAAGGAACGTTCCTTTCACCGCTACTGCACGGCGAAGCCGAGCAGCTGCTCCGTCACGTGTCCCTCGCAGTTGGACGCGCCGGAGACGAAGTGGTCCTGCCCCTGGCCGATGCGGCACCGGTACAGCGGCACCGTGCCCGCCACCTGCGACGTGTAGATGTGGCCCACCGGCCCCATGGGCAGCTGGCCCTCGCAGTTCACGTCCGGCGAGAGCAGGTTGTGGTTGCCCACGCGGCACTCGTACAGCATCCGCGTGCCCGGCGCCGCGTCCCGCAGCAGCCTCCACGAGGACTCCACACGGAAGCCCGGAGGCGGCAGCCGTGACGACGCCCAGTGTCCCCGCGTCGAGTGGTACGCCCGCCGCAGCCGCGTGTACGGCAGGTCCTCGAAGCCGCAGGAGAGCTGCTTCGGGTTCAGGTCGTTGCGGTTCGCCAGCGCCCACGTGCTCCACGCCGGCTTCGCGCTGCCGTCCTGCCTCCGCAGCCCGAGCCCCAAGCCGCCCTCCGCCGCGTTGTCCCGCATGCGGTGGTAGATGTAGCTCTCGATGCCCGGCGTCCCCAGCACGTTGCGGAACGTGTCACACACCGCCGCCTGCTGCGCGGCCTCGGACGACTGCGGACTCGTCGAGTTGATGCCGCTCTCCGTGAGCTGGATTTCCCACGCGTGCGGCCTGCCGGGGTACGTCTTGCGCAGCCAGCCCGCCAGCGCCCCGAGGTTGCCGTACGTCACTCGCGGGTAGTCGTCCGCGGAGAACTGGGGCTTGAAGAGGTCCGGCGCATACGGGTGATACGCCACGCGCCATGCCCGCGAGCCCGCCCGCGCGGCGATGCCGCTGATGACGGTGATGCCCGACAGCAGCGGGCTGTGCGCCGCCGGCTGGTTGAACTCCGTGCCGAAGTGGTGCGTCAGCGAGATGAGCACCTTCGCCGCCGGCTGATGCGCCACCACCTGGTCATAGGCCGCGTTGTAGTTGGCCGCGTACGTGTCCAGCCACGCGGTGGTGTTGCACGCTCCCGCCCCCTGCCCGCAGCCGATGTCGAACCAGTCGTTCGAGTTCACCTCGTTGTGGATGACGAAGTCCGCGATGCGGCCATTCCCGTTGAGCCCGTTGTAGCGCTGCGACAACATGCCGGCGAAGCGCCCGTAGTCCGCCGCGTTGTTGGGCGCGCAGAAGATTTCGAAGCCCGGCGCCGCCGGCGTACACACCCGCCCCGCTCGCGCCCAGGCTGGCACCCCGTACACCACCGCCGTCACCACCACGCCCCGCGCCGTCCACTCGCGGATGGCCGCGTCCACCGCCGCATCCACCACGAAACACCGCCCGCTGTACTCCACCCGGCCCGCAGTGCACGGCGGAGCCTGCGGCGATGGCTCCCAGCTGGCCCACACCAGGTTCATCGCCACGCCGCCCGTGTTGTTCCCCACGAGCTCGTCGTAGCTCGGCCAGAAGTCCGGCTGCACGCCCTTGATGCGGTACGCGCTTCGCGTGGGATACGGCAGGTTCGCCTCGCCCGCCGCCGGCACCAGCGTCAGCACCGCCAGCACTCCCGCGAGCACCGCGCGTACGGCTCGACTCCAACGACGAAACTCCAACGTCATGGGAAGACTCCCGGAGAGAGGAATGGACCGTGAGGACCGTCTCCCCACCGTCCGTAGTGGACTCCCACGATGAGCTTGAATTACCCGCTATTCAATTAAATACAGGAGTGAGTCCTCATGCCTCCCTGCGGGTTGGTGGAAGTAGGCTGCGCGCCCCATGCCGTCCTCCCTGCTCGAAGCCTTCCTCGACCATGCCCACCGCGCCCCCGAGCGACCGCTGCTCACGTTCGAGGACGAGGCGTACTCCTACGGACAGCTCGCTGGCGGCGTCGCCGAGTTCGCTCGTGGCTTGAAGCACCTCGGCCTCCAGCGCGGCGAGCGTGTGGCGCTGTTCCTGGAGAACAGCCCACAGTTCGTCATGGCCTACCTCGGCGTGCAGTACGCGGGGGGCGTGGTGGTGCTCGTCAACACCGCGTACCGCCAGGTGGAGCTGGCCCACATCCTCTCCGACGCGAAGGCCCGCGCGTGCATCACCGGCACCTCGGGCGCGACGGAGCTGGCCCCGCTGCACCTGCCCTCACTCCAGTGGCTCATCACCGTGGAGCCCCCTGCCGCCGCGCTCCCGGCGTCCCTCACCGTGATTCCGTTCGAGGAGCTGCGCTCCCGTGGCACGGACGCCACCGTGCCGCTCGAGCTGCCCAGGTCCAATGACCTGGCCGTGCTCGGCTACACCTCCGGCACCACCGGCCGCTCCAAGGGCGCCATGCTGCTGCACCGCAACCTGGTGGCCAACGTGACGGCCGTCACCGAGGCGTGGCGGTGGACGGAGGCGGACCGGCTGCTGCTCGCCCTGCCGTTGTTCCACACCCACGGGCTCATGGTGGGCATGCACGGCACGCTGTTCACCGGCGCCAGCGTGGACCTGCGGCGGCGCTTCGGGGCCATGGAGGTGCTGGGCTCGCTGCGCGATGACGCCTCGCTCACGATGTTCTTCGGCGTGCCCACCATGTACGTGCGGCTGCTGGAGGAGTCCCGGCGCACCGGCGTGAAGCCGCGCCAACTGCGCCTGTGGGTGTCCGGCTCGGCGCCGCTGAGCCCGCAGCTGTTCGGCGACATCGCGGCGGAGTTCGGTGCTCGCATCCTGGAGCGGTACGGGATGACGGAGACCATCATGAACACCACCAACCCGTACGACGGCGAGCGCCGCCCCGGCACCGTGGGCTTCCCCTTCCCGGGCCAGGAGGTCCGCGTGGTGGACGTGCGCACGCGCCAGCCGCTGCCGCCCGGGCAGACGGGTGAAATCGAGGTCCGCGGTCCCCACGTCTTCGCCGGCTACTGGGAGCGCCCGGACGCCACCATGGAGTCGTTCGACCCGGAGGGTTGGTTCCGCACGGGCGACCTGGGAGAGCAAGACACGGACGGCTACCTGCGGATTACCGGCCGGGCTCGCGAGCTCATCATCAGCGGCGGCTTCAACGTGTATCCGCGCGAGGTGGAGGAGGTGCTCGCCATGCACCCGGGCGTCGCCGAGGTGGCCGTGCTCGGCATGCCGGACGCGGACTTCGGTGAGCAGGTGGTCGCCGTGGTGGTGCCCGTCGCTGGAGGGCCCGCGCCGGAAGCCCAGTCGCTCGTCGACTTCTGCAAGGACCGGCTCGCCAGCTTCAAGAAGCCGCGGCGCGTCGTCTTCATGCAGGCGCTGCCTCGCAATGCGCTGGGCAAGGTGCAGAAGCACCTGCTGCGCGACAGGCTGGTGGTCTCGGGCGCCTCCACAGTGGTGTGAGCCAGTCGGCGCGCGGGTGGATGGCCCGCCTGCCTGCACGCACAGGGAGCACCCGAAGCGGCCAGGGACACCCGCGCGCCAGGTGAATAGGGGCGTGGGCGTTAGCGTCGGGCAAGACAATGCTCCGTCGCTTTCTCCTGGTCGTCGTAGCAGTACTCGGCCCCGTGGCCGTTGGCAGCTCACGCGCCTACGCGCACACCGTGCCCCCGGAGTACGGGCTCGCGGCACAGGGTGTGCCGGTCGGCGGCATGCTCCTCGCCCGAGCAGACGTGTCCTCGCCGCCTCGGCGGAAGGACGCGTCACGTGGAACGGCCTCGGAGCGGGACAGCAAGAAGGGCGTGTCCTCCACGAAGAGTTCATCGACGCCCCGGAAGAAGGCTGCCTCGGCCACCAAGAAGCAGGGTGCCGCCGCGACCCGCAAGCAGCGCGCGTCCTCCACGGGCAGCACCGCGGCGACTGCGCCCGCCGCTTCCACGTCGCGCGTGGGCAAGCGCATCGCCGCGAATGCCACCGGGCTCGTGGGCGTCAGCTCCCTTCGCTCCGTCAGCACCTCCGTGCCGGATGACTGCACGGGCCTCGCGCGCCTCGCCTATACGGGCACGGGCATCGACCTCATGGCGGGCCCCGGCCGCAAGGGCGACAACGGCGTGACGCACATGTATCGCTCCGTGCGCCGCCGGGGCGCGCTCCACCGCTCGAAGCCCCGCCCGGGAGACCTCGTCTTCTTCCGCGAGACGTATGACCGCAACGGCGATGGACGCCGCAACGACGGCCTCACCCACGTCGGCGTCGTGGAGCAGGTGGAGCCCGGCGGGCTCGTCACCTTCATCCACCGCGGCGGCAAGGGCATTGCCCGCTCCCGCATGCACCTGCGCTGGCCCACGCACCACCGCGCCCGCACCCACCGCGAGGTGCTCAACGACTACCTCCGGCGCCCATCCCGCACGCACCGTGCGTACGTCACCGGAGAGCTCTTCGCCGGCTTCGCCTCCCCGGAACCCCTCGCCGCCCCTCCCTCCGTGGGACGGCCCCGGTGAGCCTCGCCCCGGAGCGTCCGCCCCTCGGCAGGAGGCCCCCGGGTCCAGCGCAGGATTCCGAACACACCGACTTCAATTCAGTGGTTCGCGTCCGGCGGTGTCCTACCTTCGCTCCCGAGGGCGGAAGGAGCACGTGTGACGGACACCTCTGACCTGCCGGGAGAAGCCACCCCGCGGGTTGCCACTGGCGTGCCAGGGCTGGATACCCTGCTGCGCGGGGGCTGGCTTCGGGGCGGCACCTACATCATCACTGGGCTCCCAGGGACGGGGAAGACCATCCTGGGCAACCAGTTCTGCTTCACCACCGTGGCCCGGGGTGAAAAGGCCATCTACCTCACCGTGCTCGCCGAGTCGCACTCGCGCATGGTGCTGCACCTGCAGGACATGCGCTTCTTCCGCGGCGACGTGATTGGCCGCACGCTCCACTACGAGAGCGGCTACGCCCCCCTGAAGGCCGAGGGCCTGGCCGGCCTGAGCAAGCTCATCTTCCGCTCGGTGCGAGAGCACGGCGCCACCGCGCTGGTGCTGGACGGCCTGGCCGCGGTGGAGGAGCGCGCCGAGTCGCGCCTGGCCTACCGCGAGTTCCTCCACGGCCTGTGCGTCCACAACGCGCTCGCCGGCTGCACCACCCTGCTGCTCACCGGCCAGCGCAGCGACCCGGCGGACCCGCAGTTCGCCATGGTGGATGGCGTCGTCCAGCTCGCCATGGAGCCGCTCGGCGTGAAGTCCGTGCGCAGCCTGGAGGTGTCGAAGTTCCGGGGTGGCTCGCAGATGGTCGGCCGGCACAGCTTCGACATCACCGACAACGGGCTCCTCATCTACCCGCGCGTGGAGGCCCTGTACTCGGGACAGACGGACCGGGTGCCGGAGCTCTCGCAGCGGCAGTCCTTCGGCATCCCCCGCCTGGACGAGATGCTCCATGGCGGCCTGGTGCGCTACTCGTCCACGCTCGTCTTCGGCTCGCCCGGCAGCGGCAAGACGCTGATGTGCCTGCACTTCCTGGCGGAGGGCGCGCGCCGGGGAGAGCCGGGCCTGTACTTCGGCTTCGTGGAGTCGCCAGCCCGCATCCTCAACAAGGCGGAGCTGGTGAGCCTGGACCTGCGCAAGCATGTGAAGGCAGGCACGCTGCACCTGGAGTCCCGCGTGGCGGTGGAGTCGCTGCCGGACGCGCTGGTGCAGGAGCTGTTCGACCTGGTGAAGAAGCACAAAATCCAGCGGCTGGTGCTGGATGGCCTGGAGCCCTTCATCCAGGAGTCCACGGACCCCCACCGCACCCCGCGCTTCCTCACCGCGATGACCAACGAGCTGCGCGCGCTGGGCGTCACCACCCTGGCCACGCAGCAGACCAACACCCTCTTCGGCCCGGAGCTCAACGCGCCGCTGGAGCGGGTGGAGGCCATCATCGACAACATCCTCCTGTTGCGCTTCGTGGAGCTGCGCTCGCAGCTGTACCGCATGCTGTCCGTGCTGAAGATGCGCGAGAGCGACAACGACCCGGCCCTGCGCCTGTTCTCCATCACCGCTGAAGGCATCGACGTGGCGGAGACCTTCGAGAGCGCCGAGGCCATCCTCACCGGCCAGGCGCGGCCCGTGACACCGGGGGCGGCGAAGAAGCCCCGGAAGAAGCAAGCTGGCGGTCGCAAGCGGCCGCCCAAGAAGAAGAGGGGTAGCGCATGAAGCGGCTCCTCATCGTGGACGACGAGCTGGCCATCGTCGAGGCGCTCCAGGACATCCTGTCCGTGGAGGGCTACGACATCGTCACCGCCTTCAACGGCTCGGAGGGCCTGCAGCGCATGGCGGCCTCACGGCCGGACCTGGTGCTGCTGGACCTGATGATGCCCGTCATGGACGGCCGGGAGATGCTGCGCCGCATGCGCGACGACGCCAGCCTGCGCGAAATCCCCGTGGTGGTGATGAGCGCCGGCCGCATCTCCGACGAGGAGCGCCGCTCCAGCGCGCGCTTCCTCGCCAAGCCGTTCGAGCTGGACGTGCTGCTGGACACCATCTCCGAGCTGCTCGGCGGCAAGCCGCCGGGCTCGGGGGGAGCGAACGGCGCCCACTGAGGCGCCGCGCGCCGGGCCGCTTCAGCCCGGCGTCGCGCGGAAGAGGATGTCCCGGTAGTACTGGAGCTCGGCGAGGCTGGCGCGCACGTCCGCCAGCGCGGTGTGCCCGGCGGGCGGCTTGCGGGGCTCCACGAGGTTCGGGTACCAGGCGCGCACCAGCACCTTGAGGCTCGTCACGTCCACCATGCGGTAGTGGAGGAAGCGCTCCAGCATGGGCATGTAGCGGAAGAGGAAGCGCCGGTCCGTGTGGATGGAGTTGCCGGCGAGCACGCCCTCGCCCAGCGCGCAGTGCTCGGACACCAGCGCCGTCACGTCACGCTCCGCCACGCGCAGGGACGTGGTGGAGGCGCGCACCTTGTCCAGCAGCCCGTTGCGCGTGTGCATGTCCTTCACGACAGGCTCCATGCGCTGGAGGACCTCCTCCGGCTGCCAGATGACGCGCTCCATCTCCGCGATGGGCCGCAGGTCCGGCCCGGTGATGACGACGCCAATCTCGATGATGGCGCACGACTCGGGGTCCAATCCGGTCATCTCCAGGTCCAGCCAGACGAAGCGCTGCTCACGCGAAATCATGAAGGGTGTCCAAATGAAGAGGGGTGCGGACCCTACCAGCCCCGGGGCCGCGGCGGGGACGCTCAATCCTCCAACACCGTCCTGACGTCCACTTCCGATTCCAGCGTCCGGTGCACCGGGCACCGGTCCGCCATGACCAGCAGCTTCGCCCGCTGCTCCTGCGTCAGCGGCCCGGACACCTTCACCGAGCGCTTCAGCTGGTCCACCCTCCCCTCCTTCGTCTCGCACTCCGCGCAGTCCTTCGCGTGGACCTTGTCGTGGCTCAGCTGGACGTGGACGTGCTCCAGGGGCCAGCCCTTCTGCGCCGCATACATGCGCAGCGTCATGGCCGTACACGCGCCCAGTGCGGCCAGCAGCAGCCCGTAGGGCGTGGGGCCCGTGTCGTCACCGCCCACCCGCAGCGGCTCGTCCGAGCGCAGCCGGTGCGTGCCCACGCGGATGTCCTGGGCGAAGCGGCCCTCGCCCGCCTCGTGGACCTCCACCACGCCCGGGGGCAGCGGGGTCTCGCGCTCGCGCACCGGTGTCACCCACCGCGCGGCCCACGGGCCCAGCAGGTCCGCCGCGAAGACCGCGTCCGCCTCGCGCGAGAGGAAGTGGTCCGCGCCCTCGAGCATCAACAGGCTGGCGGGCCTCCGCGCGGCCGACAGGAGGCGCCGCGCGTGCTCCAGCCCCACGTACCGGTCCTCCGGCGCGTGCAGCGCCAGCACGGAGCCCGGGAAGCCGCCCAGCGCCCGCGCCACGTTCGCCGCGTCGATGTCCTGGAGGAAGCCGCGCGTGAGGCGCAGCCGTCCCGGCCCCAGCACCACCTCCCCCTGCTTCGCCTCGCGCGCGGCGGGCTCCAGCCGCTCCAGCAGCGGCTCCGGGCCGGCGGGGGTGTTCACCAGCGCCAGCGCCGCGACCTCCGGCAGCCGGGGCAGCGCGGCGGCGGCGGCCGTGCCCCCCAGGCTGTGGCCCACCAGCAGGCGGGCGGGCGGGTAGCGCTCGCGCAGCCAGGCCGCCGCTTCCACCACCGCGTCCACGGAGGGCACCGTGTCCAGCCGTCCCTCCGTCCCGTCGGCGTTGGGCGCCGCGGTGAAGTCCAGCCGCAGCACGGCGAAGCCCCGCGACACCAGCGCATGGCACAGCCGGGCCGTCCCGGCCGAGGCGCCCAGGCACGCGAAGCACGACACCAGCACCGCGCTGGCGGCGGGCCGGCCTGGGGGCAGCTCCAGCGTGGCCGTCACCGGCGTGCCGCCCGCGCCTCGCAGCTCCACTGCCCGCGTTCCCATGCGCGTCTCCTCTCACGACTCGGGCCTCGGGCGCGCGGAGTTTCGCCGCTCAGACCTCCACCTCGCACTCGGCCGTCCACCGCCCATCCGCCGTGCGCCGCACGGAGGGGCCCACCAGCGTGACGCCGCGCACGTCCACGGCGTCGGGGTGGCGCGCGCGGTCCACGTGCTCACCGAAGGCGAGGCCGAACAGGTGCCGGCCGTCCAGGCGCACCGCGAAGCAGCGGAAGCGCAAGTCCCGGGCGGCCATCAGCTGGATGACGGCGCGCAGCCAGTCCGCCAGCAGCCGCTCGCGGTCCGGCGCGTCGCACTCCACGGGTATCTCCTCGCGCACCTCCACCGCCGCCGGGTCCGCCACCAGCGCGCACAGCGCCACCGCGGCCTGCTCGAAGGCCTCCTCCGGCGAGCGGCCATTGCCGCGCACCACCCGCTCGGTTCCCCGGGTGAGGTGCTCCCAGCGGGGCGCCGCCGCCCCGGGCGCGAGTCCGACGTCCATCGCTCCTCCTTGCATGCCGCCCTGCGTGTCCATGCTCATGCGCGCGCCTCCGCTTCCGCCGTGCCGAGGTAGCGCTCGAACCACTCCGCCGCCAGGCGCGACACCTCCTCCAGCGCGCCGGGCTCCTCGAAGAGGTGCGTGGCCCCCCGGATGATGCGGATGTCCTTGAGGCCCTCCAGTCGCGCCAGGGCCTCCTCGTTCAGCTCCAGCACCCCGAAGTCCTGCCCGCCGACGAGCAGCAGCGTGGGCGCCTGCACCCGATGCAGCACCGGCCCCGCCAGGTCCGGCCGCCCGCCGCGCGACACCACCGCGCGGATGAGGTCCGGGTGCAGCGCCGCCGCCACCAGCGCCGCCGCCGCGCCCGTGCTGGAGCCGAAGTAGCCGAAGCGCAGCGGCATCAGCTCCGGCTGGGCGCGCGCCCACTCCGTCACCGCCGCCAGCCTCCGCGCGAGGAAGGGGATGTCGAAGCGCAGCTCGCCGCTGGCGATGTCCCTTGCCTCCTCGGCCTCGTTCAGCAGGTCGAACAGCAGCGTGGCCAGCCCCGCCTCTCGCAGCGCGCGCGCCACGGCGCGGTTGCGGGGGCTGAAGCGGCTGCTGCCACTGCCATGCGCGAAGATGACCAGGCCTCGCGCTCCCGGTGGCATCCCCAGGCTGCCCCCCAGCCGCACGCCCCCCGCCTCCACCGTCACCTCGCGTACGTCCGGGTCCGTGCTCCTCCCGTGTTTCATGTGGCCATGCCTCCTCGTCTCACATCCAGAAGCCTCCCAGGTCCGTCGCCTCCAGCACGTCGCGTGGCGGCCCCGGCTCCCGCGAGCGCGCCACGAGCTGCCGCACGTCCGCGTCCGGCAGCGGCCGGCACTCGTCGTACACCTCGGACACCGCGCCCAGGGCCGGCACCGTCTCCAGGCAGTGCACCGCGTCCGCCTCGCCGCGCACCAGGTCCAGCGCGTGAGGCGTGGCCACGGGCGCGGCCAGGATGAGCCGGGCCGGCCGCTGGCCGCGCAGGGCCTGGAGCGCGGCGACGGCGGAGGCGCCCGACACCAGCCCATCGTCCACCAGCAGCACCACGCGGCCCACCACGTCCGGCGCGGCGCCCACCCGCAGCCGGCGCACCTCGTCGTCGACCTCGAAGGCCAGCTCCCGCGCCATGGAGAGAATCTCCACCTCGGGAATGGGCGCCAGCCTCAGCGCGTCGCGGTCCAGGTACAGCCCGCCGCCCTCGGACACGGCGCCGAGCACCGTCATCCGGCCGGGAATGCCCAGCCGCCGCGACACCCACACGTCCAGGGGGGCTTCCAGGGCGCGTGCCACCTCGTACGCCACACGCATGCCTCCGCGCGCCAGGCCCAGCACGCACACGTGCTCGCCCCGGTAGGGCAACAGTCGCGTCGCCAGCCGGCGCCCCGCATCCGCTCGGTCCCGAAACCGCATGAGTCCGTCCTCCACCTCCCAAGGTGAAGCAGGTGGGCCCGGCTGGCGGTGGAGGCTCGGGCAGAGGCCCGGCCGCTGGCGAGCCTCCGGGCGAAGCGGCGGGCCCCCCTCCTCCGGGCCGCAAGGCGCGCTAGGGTTGCGGGTATGGACCCCGTCCTCCTGACTGGCACCGCCAGCCCGCACCTGGGCCGCGCACTCGCCCAAGCCCTGGGCGTCACCATTACCGACTGCCACTTCGAGCGCTTCCCGGACGGGGAGATGCACGTGCAGATTCCCGAGTCAGTGCGGGGCCGCACGGTGGTGCTCGTACAGACCACGACACCGCCCGCCGGCGAGCACCTGCTGGAGTTGCTGCTCATGGCGGATGCGTGCTGGCGAGCGGGGGCCGCCCGGCTGGAGGCGGTGGTGCCGTACCTGGGCTACGCGCGGCAGGACCGGCGCGCCCGGCCGGGCGAGGCCCTGGGTGGACGGCTGGTGGCGGACCTGCTGTCGCAGGGGCGCTTCTCACGGGTGCTGGTGGTGGACCTGCACAGCCCCGCGCTGGAGGGCTGCTTCGGCGCGCCGCTGGAGCACCTGACGGCGCTGCCGCTGCTGGCGGAGGCGCTGCGGCCGAACCTGACGGAGAAGTCGGTGGTGGTGGCGCCGGACCTGGGCGCGGTGAAGCGCGCGGAGGCGCTGGCGCGGCTGCTGGGCCGGCCGTGGGCGGTGATTCACAAGGTGCGGCTGAGCGGTGACGAGGTGCACGCCAGCGGCCTCATGGGCGAGGTGCGCGGGCGCAGCCCCATCCTGGTGGACGACATGGTGTCCACGGGCGGCACGCTGGCGGCGGCGGCGGGCACGCTGCGCGAGGCGGGGTGCCTGGAGGACTTCACCGTGGTGACGACGCACGCGCTGCTGGTGGGCCCCGCCGTGGAGCGGCTGCGCACGCTGCCCCTGACGCGGCTGGTGAGCACCGACAGCGTGGAGCCGCCGAGCGGGCTGCCCTTCCCGCACCAGGTGGTGACGCTCGCGCCCATCGTGGCGCGTGCGCTGCGGCCGTGAGGCCCGGGGCATTGTCCGATGCCATCAACGAGAGGGAAGGCCTCGTGGAGGTGCCTCCTGGCCTGGCTGGTCCTGGGCCCTGGATGCGCACCGCCTCGTGCCATTCCAGGTGTCGTCCAACCGCGTCCGGGTGAGCGGCTGACGAGCATTCCTGGGCCGATGCCAGATTTCGGCCCCTTCAGTTCGTTCTCGGATGCGCTCATGGCGGCCTGCCCATTGATTCTCGAGAAGCCACACGCCACGGCGGGACGCCCGAGCGCTCAGGACTTCCTGCTGCGCTGGCAGCACTCAAAGGAGTATTGCGCCTGGCTGTATTACACCCCAGACCACCGCTACGAGATGAGCATGCTGGCGACGAACGTCGTCCAGGATGATGCGCGCAAGAGAAGCTGCGCGCTTCCTCCCGTCGTGGAGGACCGGCGATACCCGCCAGATGGCCTCGGCTACCTCTTCGTCCTTCACAATCATCCGTTCGAGGACACCCTCTCCGACAACGACATCCGCTACATCGTCTCGATGGCGGCCATTCACGGGCTCGAGTTCGAAACGAGGACAGGGAGCGTTCCGCTCTCCATCGTCGCGTTCTTCTCCGGCTCCGACGACGTCGAGAGGCCTTCGTGCGGTGGGTTCTTCCAGTACATCCCAAAGACAGGGCACGTCCTCAAATGGACGACCCCCCATCCGGGCAGTTGGCTGCGGAGGCAGACGGCCACGGTGACCTGGACCAGTGAGACGAGCTACCGCATCGACAGGAAGTAGGGAGACCGTCGCAGGACTTCCGTTCCTGAGAGCGCACCATGAAAAAGACCATCCCCCTTCTCCTGCTCGCCCTCCCGCTCTCCAGTTGCGTGCGGAGCCCACGCCCGGTCGTGCGCGAAGAGGACCTCACCATCGTCTTCCCTCACTTCTTCGGGCAGGACGCGGTGGCGGTCGGCTCGCACGACGGGGGCACCTTCGAGCTGGACGGGGCCACGCTGCGGGCCCTCTCCCTCGCCGCCAACGACTTCCTTCCGCCGGACGCAACGCCTCCGTCCTGCTGGGACAAGCAGGAGTCACAGCGCTACCGCGTCATCCGCCAGGCGGCGGTCATCTTCATCCGGATTGATGAAGACCCTGCCGCATGTGGCCGCACGGCTCGTGCCCTGCACTCAGGCGCCAGGTACGCAATCAGCGTGGACGGCCGCATCCTCCGGCGCATCGTGGATGGACAGCCCGAAGGCCCCTTCCTTCCCGTCAGCCCAGACGAGGAGGAGGAGGATGGAGGAGTCTCCGCGGAGCCCGGAGTGCCTCCAGCGCAGGGCGACGCACTGCCCTCCATGACGGCTGCGTCGCCTGACGCGGGGCCGACAAGCCCGGCCCCCTCCTCCCAGTTCGATGGCGGAGCACCGCCACGACCAGGCCCCTGAAACGCACGAAGGGCGGAAGGCACGCCAGCGCCCTTCCGCCCCTCGAGCTACCGCCGAGCCTGTCCTTGGCTCAGCTGATCTTCGCCTTGTACTCGTTCATCCACTGCAGGACCTGCTTGTGGTACAGGCCGCTGTCGTTCTCCACCGGCGGCGCGTACTTGTTGATGAGGCCCTTGTAGTCGCCCCGGTCGATGAAGTCGCGGTACGCCGGGCCGCCCAGCAGCCGGAAGTAGGCCTCCACGCCGCTCTTCACGTCGGGGAACTTCGCGAAGTTGCCGTTGGGCTGGCCGCCGAACTGCTTCTCCCACTCCGCGAAGCGCAGGTTGCCCGGGTTGTTGTTCTTCACCGCCGAGCCCGCCGTCATGAACGACGCTTCCTTGCGGAACATCGCCAGCGCCAGCTCCGCCGGGACGTTGTACTTCTTGGACATCGCCACGATGTGCGCGCCCTGACCCGCCAGGCCCGTCCCCTTCAGAATCTGGTCAATCTTGGCCGCCTTCGCCGCGTCCGTGCCCGTGGGCGCCGTGGGGCCCGTCACGGGACCCGGGCCGCTGGGCTTGTCCGTGCCCTTGCCCTTGAGCGCCTCGGTCAGCGCCGCGCGCGTCCTCGGGCCGAAGATGCCGGAGTTGGGGCTGATGTCGTGGTCCTTCTGGAACCGCGCCACCGCCTTCTCCGTCAGCGGGCCGAACTTGCCCGGGCCCGTGTTCACCTGGGCCTGCGTCATGTAGCCCGCCTGGATGAGCGCCTTCTGCAGCTTGAGGACCTCCGGGCCCTCCATCCCGCGCTTCATGTCCGTCTTCGGCACGCTCGCGCTACCGCCCGTCGGAGGCGTCGTGGTGGGCGGAGGCGTCGTGGTGGGCGGCGGCTTGCCGGTGGCCGTGCCGCTGTCGTTCACCCAGTACTCCACCGGGCGGCTGCCGAAGCCATCCTTCACGTGCTTGTTGTTGAAGTTGGAGCCGCCGGCCTGCGCCATGGACGGGCCCTGCGACGTCACCTCGCCGGGGCGCACCACGCCCACGTGGCCGATGCCGCTCGGGTTCTTCCACAGCGCGACGCTGGGGTGGCCCGCGTTGGCCATCTTCTGCGCCTCCTCCGCGGACACCTTGCGCCAGCCCTTGCTCTCCCCGTGCTTGTGCATCCAGTCCACGGTGGAGTTGGCGTTCATCTCCCGGCCCTTGCCCGGGGCCACGGCGTTGCCCTTCGCATCCACCCAGTGGGGAATCTCCGCGCCCATCGCGCGCGTCACGTCCCACAGGAAGATGTTGCAGAAGGTGTCCTTCACGCCGTCGCCGCTGGAGTCGCGCGGCGTGTAGCGCTTGTTCGCCCCCACGGCGAACTGGTTGATGACCTGGTTGTACGTGTCCGCGTTCCGGTTCTTCGGGTCACCCTTGAGCGGCGGGTTCGTCACCTGGGCGGCGTTGGTGACCACCGTCCCGGGAGCAGGCGTGCTGCCGTCGAAGCGCGGCGTAGCAGCGGCCGTCGACGTGCGGAGGGAGGGGGCGGTGGCGGTAGCGCTGCGGACGCTCATGGAGGTTCCTCGAAAAGTTCGTCTTCCCGAGGATTGTCGTCCGGCAGCCGAGGAAGTTGCCATTCCCCCCCTGTTCCGCCGGGACTAGGCTACCGGGTCATGTCCGACACGTTGCTGACGAAGCTGGAGTCCGGCGTCCTCACGCTCACCTTCAACCGGCCCGAGAAGAAGAACGCCTTCACGCATGCCATGTACCAGGCGGCCACCCACGCACTGCGTCAGGCAGAAGGAAACGCCGACGTGCGCGTGGTGCTGCTCACCGGCGCGGGAGGCGTCTTCACCGCGGGCAATGACATTGGCGACTTCATGGAGCACCCGCCCTCCGGAGAGGACAGCGCGGTGTTCGGCTTCCTGAGGGCCCTGGTGGACGCGCCCAAGCCGGTGCTGGCCGCGGTGGACGGGCCCGCGGTGGGCATTGGCACGACGATGTTGCTGCACTGTGACTACGTCGTGGCCAGCGAGCGCGCGCGCTTCAACATGCCCTTCGTCCAGCTGGGCCTGTGTGCGGAAGGCGCCAGCAGCCTGCTGCTGCCACGCATGGCGGGCATGGCGCTGGCCAGCGAGCTGCTGCTGTTCGGCGAGCCCTTCGACGCGGCCACCGCGCACCGCGCGGGCATCATCAACAAGGTGGTGCCGGAGGCGAAGCTGCTGGAGGTGGCCACCGAGCGCGCCACCGCCCTGGCCTCGCGCCCCGCCGAGGCCGTGCGGGTGACGAAGCGCCTCATCCGCGAGCCGCTCCGCGCCGAGGTCCACGCCACCATGGCCCGCGAGGGCGCCGAGTTCGTCCAGCGCCTCCAGTCCACCGAGGCCCAGGAGGCCTTCATGGCCTTCATGTCCCGGGGTAGCAAGAAGTAGGTCCGGGTACGACGCCACCAGCCCGCATCCTTTATATGCGGGCAAGACAAAGGGCCCGGCGCCAGACAGGCACCGGGCCCTTCTTCCTTCACGCCGCGCCGGACGTCAGCGCGTGGTCGGCGCCTGCGGCGGGCGCGGGGCGGCGCGCTGCGAGAGGAAGGACTCCACGCTGCTTCCCTGCGCGGCCTTCAGCGAGGCGCACTGGTCCACGTTCTCCAGCACCTGCGCCAGCATGCGGGGCCCGCCGGGGACGCGCGCGTTGCGCTCGGTGAAGAAGTCGGCGGCCTGCTGGCGCTTCTGCGCGTCACAGAAGCCGCCGGCGACGAAGGCCATCCGTCCGGCGACTTCCAGCGGCAGGCGCGCCTCGGGCGAGTCGCCGGCAATCCGGTCGTAGTTCTCCTTCACGAAGTCGAAGGCCACCGGCTGCGTGCGCGCGTTCTGCGAGGCGGCGAACAGCAGCCACATCGTCTCGCGCGGGTCCACGCGCTTGTCGAGGATGAGCCCCAGGCTCTGCTTCGCCAGCGCCGGGTCGGTGATGCTGCCCAGGGCGCCGAGCAGGTGCTGGCGCGTCTTGCGGTCCTTCTCCTCCACCGCGGCGGTGATGAGCTTCTGCTGGAAGGCCGCGTCCGCCTGCGTGCCGGCGATGGCGAACACCACGTCCACCATCTCCGGGGCCACCGCGCGCTTGTCCTTCAGCCACTTGTCCGCGAGCGCGCGCGCCTCGGCGACGAGCTTCGGGTCCGCGCCGTCACGGCCCGCCAGCCGCACCAGGCGCGGGCGGAGCAGGCGCGTGTCCTCGTCCTCGCCCGGGCGCGGGGTGAAGCCGAGCTGCCGCGCGCGCGGGCCATACGTGTCGCGCACGAAGCGCGCCCGCGCCTCGCGCGTCTCCTCCGCAATCATCCGCGGGCTGGCCAAATCGAGCAGGTCCAGCGAGGCCTCGGTGACGATGCGGTCCTTGTCGTTGGCCGTGCGGGCCGCCAGCGCCAGCGCCTCCGCCGCGGGCAGCGCGCCCGCCATGGCCAGCGCCCTCACGTCGCCCAGGAAGGCCACACGCTCGGCGCGCGACAGCTTGTCCAGGCCGGACTTCGCCAGCTTCGTCGCCGCCTCGCCCGCCAGCTGCATGCGGTAGTACCCGGCGCCCTCCGCGTTGGGGAACACCCAGGCCGGGCACCCCTTCGCGTCCGCCAGCGCCAGCTCCGCGCGCTCGCCCTCCATCAGCGTGCAGGTGCGCGCCTCCTTGTTGCCGGCCGCGTAGTCCACGCACACCGGCACCCGCCAGGACTGCGGGCCCGGCGCCTTCGAGCCCAGCCGCAGGTAGCGCTGTTGGGTGAGCACCACCTTCGCGCCCTGGGCGCCGCACTCCAGCGACGCGGTGACGAGCGGCGCGCCGCCCTGGTCCAAAAACGTCCCCATGACGCCCGTCACGTCCTTGCCCGCCTCGGCGGACAGCGCGTCCAGGAAGTCCTTCGCGGTGGCGTTGCCGTTGGCGTGCTTGCGCATGTAGCGCTGGATGCCCTTGCGGAACACCTCGCGGCCCAGCCACTCCTCCGTCATGGTGAGCACCGCGGCGCCCTTGCCGTAGGTAATCCCGTCGAAGGCGTTGTGGATGTCATTGGCGCTGTCGATGGGCTGGCGAATCTTCCGCGCGGACAGGAGGCTGTCGGCGTCCAGCGCGCCGCTGCGCTCGAGCACGCGCTCCACCGGCGCGTCCCACCTGGGCCGCCACGACTCCACGATTCGCGGCGTCATCCACGTGGCGAAGGCCTCGTTGAGCCACAGGTCGTCCCACCAGTTCATGGTGACCAGGTTGCCGAACCACTGGTGCGCCAGCTCGTGCACCTGCGTCTCGGAGAAGCCGCGCTGGCGACCCAGCGTGTCCTCCTCCGGCTTGGACAGGATGAGGCGCGAGTTGAACGTCACCAGGCCCGGGTGCTCCATGGCGCCGCCGAGCAGCGGCACGGCGATGACGTCCAGCTTCTCGTAGGCGTACGGAATGCCGAAGTACTCCTCCAGCGCGGCGAGGATTTCCGGCGTCACCTGCGCGGCGTAGGCGCCCTCCGCGGCCCGGCCACGCGGGGTGATGATGCGCGTCTTCACCTTCTTCTGGCCGGAATCCGCGGCCGGCAGGAAGTCGAAGGGGCCCACGCCGAAGGCGATGAGGTAGCTGGGCAGCGGCTGGGTGCGCGCGAAGCGGAAGGTGCGGCCGCCGTCCGGGCGGGCCTCCTCGGACACCTGCGGCGTGTTGGTGACGGCGACGTTGCCGGCGGGCACGTGGAAGGTGAGCTGCCAGGGCACCTTGAAGGCCGGCTCGTCGAAGGACGGGAAGACGCGGCGCGCGTCGATGGGCTCGAACTGGGTGTAGATGTACCAGTCACCGCCCTCGTTCACGCGGAAGGCGCCGTCCGTCTCCTTCTCGGAGGCGACGCCCTCGTAGACGATGTGCAGCTTCGCGGTGCCGGGCGCGAGCGGCTGCTCCAGCGCGAAGCCGAGGAAGTCCTTGCCGCCCTGCACCGGCCGCGCGGCGACGGTGGCGCCCGCCTGCGTGACGGTGGCCTCCTTGATGGTGAGCTGCTTGCCGTGCATCCACACGACGGAGGTGGGCTTGGACACGTCCAGGTTGATGTCCGCCACACCCTGGAAGGCGGTGACCTTGGGGTCCAGGGTGAGCTCCACCACATAGCCGGAGGGGCGCACGTCGGTGGGGAGGCGCAGCTCGGGCGGCGTGGGCGCGGAGGCCTCGGACGCGGCGGGCTGCGAGGTGGACGGCGCGGAGGCGGCGGGTGGCTCGGTGGAAGCGTTCTGCCGGGCACCGCACGCGCTGAGGAGTGTGACGACGGCCAGGGCCGCCGGACGGAGCAGGTTGGGCATGATGGCGCGCAGTGTGGCCCATGCCGGGCAGGCAGGGTAGCGCGGAGCGCGCGTGTGTGGCCTTGCCGCCAGGGCCACTTCGGGGTGGAGTGCCGCCGTGTCCGTGAACGCTCCCGCACCCGTAGTCCCAGAGACCGTGAAGCCGAAACATTCCGCCGAGCACCTCCTGCGCATCGTCGGTACGCCGCCGGGCCGGGTGGTGGCGTTCTTGACGCGGTTCGTCTGGGCATTCCTCACGTGGCTGTCGCCGGAGTCGCGTGACGCGCTGGCCCGCTTCGTGGGCAACCTGGCCTACACGCTGGGCATCCGCCGCCGCGTGGCCATGGAGAACCTGGCCCTGGCGATGCCGGAGAAGAGCGAGGCCGAGCGGCGGGAGATTGCGCGCGGCGCGTACATCAACATGTCGCGCGTGGTGGTGGAGTCGCTGCCCTCGGGCGAGCGGCTGCCGCCGGACTGGGCGGACCAGGGCGTGGTGGGCAGCGAGGCGTGGGAGGCGCTGAAGGCGCACGTGGCCACGGGCAAGGGTGTGCTGATGGTGACGGCGCACTTCGGCAACTGGGAGCTGCTCGGGGACATGCTCATCCGCCTGGGTGTGCCGCTGGACGCGCTGGTGCGGCCGCTGAAGGGCGCGCTGAACACGCGCATCGCGGAGAACCGGGTGCGCGTGGGCGCGGGGCTCATCTACCCGCGCGGGGCCATCCAGGAAATCATCGCCGCGGTGAACCGGGGCGAGTCCCCGTTCATCCTGCTGGACCAGGCGCTGCCGGCGAAGGCGGCGGTGTTCGTGCCGTTCTTCGGGAGGCTGGCGTCCACGACGCCGGCCCTGGCGGTGGCGGCGAAGCGCACGGGCGCGCCGGTGTTCATGGTGATGGGCGTGCGCAACGGGCGCGGGGGCGCGCGGCTGCGGCTGGAGGTGGAGGGCCCCATCCTCCCGCCCGCGCCGGGCGAGGCGGAGGACCCGATTACCGAGCACACGGCCCGGGTGACGGCCGCGCTGGAGCGCTGCATCCGCAAGTACCCGGACCAGTGGATGTGGCTGCACCGCCGGTGGAAGGTGCAGCCCGAAGCGGGCGCGCGAATCGCGGCGCTGGAGCCCGAGACGAAGGGCTGAGGGCCGGCTACCAGCGGTAGTCGCCGAAGAGGCAGTCCGCGAGCGTCACCTTGCCGAAGCCGGTGTTGCCTACGTAGAGATTCGGCACCGGTGTAGCGAGCACGTCCTGGGCAAGCCGGGTGGTGCCGAAGGCCTCGATGGCCAGGGCCTCCACCTTCTCCGCGAACGGCTGGAACTCCGGAGGGAGCGGTGGCTGGTAGGAGATGCTCTCCGCCTGGTGCTGGTGCAAGCGCTTGCTGTGGGTGGCGTAGAGAAGGTGTACAGGCGCGAGGATGCTCACCATCAGCACCACCTCCTTGTGCTCCGGCGCACCTATTGGATAGCCAGGCAGCAGCACTCGTATGGAGTAGGCCGGGTCGTAACGGATGTTGGGGTAGTCCCAGACCAGGGTCCCGGGCAGCTCCTCACGGATGCGCTTCAGGAACGCCGTCCAGGCACTCTGGTCTTCCACGGCAGCACGACGGAGCGCGTCGAGCCGTTTGAACTCATCCGAGGACTCGTATCGCTCCTCGTACACGTGGGCACCGGCAGGGAAGTACCGGTAGACCAGTCGGAGGAGCGCTTCAGTTGTGAGTGGCTGGCTCATGGATATGGCTCTCGGACCGCACAAAGGTAGGCATCCGCTGAATGAGGTGCAGTGCCTGCGCCTCTCGCTCTACTCCGGGACGAACTTCGTTCGAGGAATCCCAGTCTCGACGAAACGACGCACCCGAACCCCCGGAAGCTGGGCTGTCAGCAGGCGCCTCATCTCCTCGACGAACAGGCCACAGAGCTCCGCGCTCGTCGCCGGCCTCTTGCCCAGTGCGAAGCGCGCGGCCTGGTCTGCTGCCAGTGCTGTCTGTTCCTGAGCCATCAAATCCGGAATGGCTCCCAGCCGGGTGGACATGGGCAGTCCCACTTCGACGTCACACTGGGCCTGGACTGGCTGGGTCTGGGAGACTCGCGTCAGGGTGATGCTGGTCTGCGCAACCTTCCACCCACCCCCTTCGGGACCTTCTTGCGGAACGACCCTATGGAACTGGAAGGCCGCAGGCGGAATCGCTCCGGCCATCCCCATGGCGCAGCCCGCGCCCAGCACCCACCACCCAAGCAGCACGGCCAGCACGGAACGAAGTCGCATGGGCCCTCCCGGCCGGCACCCCCGCCAGCCCGAGGCTCAGCATCCCCGAAAATCCCCTCGGACGTCCTCCCCGCCCTACTCCACCACCACCCGCTTCAGGTGCGCGCCCAGTCGGGTGACGAACTCGTAGTGAATCGTCTGCGCCCACCCGGAGAGCGCCTCGGCGGAGACGGACTCCTGGCCGTCCCTCCCGAGCAGCGTCGCCGTCACCGGGCGCTCGTCCGCGGTGGCCCGCGTCACGTCCACGATGAGGTGGTTCATCATCACCCGGCCCAGCACCGGGCAGCGCCGCCCGTTCACCAGCACGTGCGCCTTGCCTGACGCCAGCCTCGGGTAGCCGTCGTAGTAGCCCACCGGCAGCACGGCAATCCGCGTGGGCTCCGGGCACCGGTACGTGCAGCCGTAGCCCACGTAGCTGCCCGCGGGCAGCCACTTCACCACCTGGCTGCGGCACCGCCACGACAGCACCGGCTTCAGCACCGGCACCTCGCCCAGCACCAGCCGCGCCGACAGCCGCGTCTCCGGCGACGGCCACAGCCCGTACATCGAAATCCCCACCCGCAGCGCCTCGTACCGCGCCCTCGGCAGCACCAGCGTCGCGGCGCTCGCGGCGATGTGCCGCTGCAGCGGCTTCGGCGGCTCCAGCTGCGACGTGAGGAACGCCAGCCCCTTCTCGAACGCGTCCACCTGCGCCAGCGCGTACTCCTGCTCCGTCACGTCCTCCGTGTTGGCGAAGTGGCTCAGCACGCCCACCACCTCCAGCACGTCGCGCGCCTCCACCAGGAAGCGCGACTCGCCCGGCAGCCCCTCCAGCGTGAAGCCCTCGCGCCCCAGCCCCGTGTCGATGTGGACGTGCACCCGCAGCGGCCGCTCCAGCTTCGCCGCGCGCAGCACCGCCACCGCGTCCGCCCAGCCACGGTCCGCCACCACCGCCTCCACGCCCTCGCGCGCCAGCACCACCGCCTCGGAAGGCGCCACCGCGCCCAGCACCAGCACCTGCCGGGGTGGCAGCCCGTGCGCCCGCTCGTGCTCTCGCACCTTCAGCGCGTCCTGCGGCGCGATGAAGTAGAGGACGTCCACCTGCCCGTGCACCAGCGGCAGCACCTGCGCCAGCCCGTGCCCGTAGGCATTGCCCTTCAGCACCGCGCCCAGCATGCGCGCCGGCCCGGCCCGCCCCTCCAGCGCCCGGAACACCTCCACGTTGTGCCGCAGGGCCGAAGCGCTCAGCTCCAGCCACGAGGCATGCACCGCGTCTCCAGGCCCACCACCGATTGACTCCAAAGCCACCTCCAGTTCGTCCCATACCAGCAATGCGCGGGCCACGGGCCGTGCGGCCCCCGGGACACACGCGCCCGCGCGCGGAGCAGGCGGACGGGAGCCGGTGGGCCCCACTGCGCCCGTGCCCCACATGCCTCCTTCCTCCCACGGCAGGTAGGAGAGCGACGAAGCCACCACGGCGAAACGGTTGAAACCGGATTCCAGGAGGGGGTGGTATCCTGCCGGGCGTGTCCACACCGGACGTTTCCCTCGCCCAGGCCTTCGTTGCGGCACGCGGCGCCACCGCCACGCCGGAGTCCCTGCCCGGCCTCCAGGAGCGGCTCGCGCGCGGGCTGGCGTCAGCGCGCTCGGCATGGCCCGGGGTGGAGCTGGAGGGCCCGCGCTTCGTCGGCCACCTGGCGCGGCTGCTCCCCGGCGAGGACGCCTCCAACGACGATGTGGAGAAGCTGAACCTCGCGGACGTGTACCTCGCCCGCGCGGCGGCGGACGGCCTGCCCTCCGCGCTCAAGGCCTTCGAGGCCCGCTTCCTCCCGGAAGTCGACGCCGCCGTGGCGCGGCTGAAGCTGCCGGCCACGGGCCTGGACGAGGTCCGCCAGCTGCTGCGCCAGCGCATGCTGGTGGGCAGCGCGGATGCACCGGCCCGGCTGGCCGCCTACCCGGGCACGGGCCCGCTGAGCGGCTGGGTGCGCGCGGCGGCGCTGTGGCTCGCGCTCGACTGGCAGCGCCAGCGCAGCGGGCAGACGCAGGCGGAGGATGGGGACTTGTCCATGCTGGTGGCGCCCGGGGACGACCCGGAGCTCGCCTACCTCAAGACGACGTACCGCGCGGAGTTCAACGCGTCGTTCTCCTCGGCGCTCGCGGCGCTGGAGCCACGCCAGCGCAACTTCCTGCGGCTGAAGTACCTGGACGGGCTGAGCATCGACCAGCTCGGCGCGCTGTACGGCGTGCACCGCTCCACCGCGGCGCGCTGGGTGGTGGGCGCGCAGGAGGCGCTGCTCCAGGAGACGCGCAAGCTGCTCACCGAGCGGCTGCGCCTCACCCGCTCGCAGCTCGACAGCGTGCTGCGCCTCATCTCCAGCCAGCTCGACGTGAGCCTCAGCCGCCTGCTGCGCTCGCGGCTGGACTGACGAAAGCCGTCCGCCGTGGCCTGCCTCGACGAGAGCACCTTCATGGAGCTGCTGCTGGGCACGCTGCCGCACACGCGCGCCGCGAAGGTGGACGCGCACCTGGACGCGTGCCCCGCCTGCCGGCGGATGGTGGCGGAGGCCCTGCGCGCACAGTCGCCCGACGAGGGCCCGCCCGGTGAGGCCACCGCGCTGACCCCGCCCCGCCCCGCGGGCGCGGAGGAGCGGCCCCTGGAGAAGGGCACCGCGGTGGGCCGCTACCTCGTGCTGGAGCGGCTGGGCGCCGGCGGCATGGGCGTCGTCTACAGCGCGTATGACCCGGAGCTGGACCGGCGCGTGGCCCTCAAGCTGCTACGCGTGGGCGTGCTGGGCCTGGACGCGGAGGAGGGCCGCGCCCACCTGCTGCGCGAGGCCCAGGCCATGGCCCGCGTCTCGCACCCGCACGTGGTGCCCATCTACGACGTGGGCACCTTCGGGCAGAACGTCTTCCTGGCCATGGAGCTGGTGGAGGCGCAGACGCTGCGCCAGTGGCTGAAGGCCGCGCCGCGCCCGTGGCGGCAGGTGCTGGGCCTCTTCCTGGACGCGGGCCGGGGCCTGGCGGCGGCGCACGCGGCGGGCGTGGTGCACGGCGACTTCAAGCCGGAGAACCTCCTGGTGGGCCGCGACGGCCGCGTGCGCGTCACCGACTTCGGCCTCGCCCGCAGCGCCAACCCGCCAGGCGACGAGACGCCGAGCACGCCCGTGGCGGGCGGCACGCCGGCTTACATGTCTCCGGAGCAGTTGGACCCGGACTCTCACCCCGACGAGCGCAGCGACCAGTTCTCCTTCTGCGTGGCGCTATACGAGGCGCTCCACGGCGAGCGCCCCTTCGCCGCCTCCACGGTGCGCGAGCTGCTGCTGGAGGTGCGCAACGGGAAGGTGCGGCCCGCGCCGCGCAACTCGCCGGTGCCGCCGTGGCTGCGGCGCGTGGTGGTGCGCGGCCTGTCCGTCAGCCCCATGGACCGGCATGGCTCCATGGACGCTTTGCTCTCCGCGCTCCAGCAGGACCCGGCGGCGCGCAGGAAGCGCACGCTCCAGGTGGCGGGCAGCGCGGCGCTGCTCGTGGCGGCGGTGGGCATCACCCACGCGGTGGGCTCGCGGCGCGAGCAGGTCTGCGCGGGTGCCCAGGAGGCGCTCGCCACGGTGTGGGGGCCCACCCAGCAGGGGGCCATCCAGTCCGCCTTCCTCGCCACCGGCAAGCCCTTCGCGTCCGCGGCGTGGCAGCGCGTGCGGCGCACGCTGGACGTGTACACCGCCGAGTGGGTGACGACGCGCACCACCGCCTGCGAGGCCACGCGCGTGCGCCGCGAGCAGCCCGAGGAGGTGCTCGCCCGGCGCATGCACTGCCTCGACGGACGGCTCGCCGAGGTTGCCGCCCTCACCCAGCTCTTCGCCCGTGCGGACGCCGGCACGGTGGAGCTGGCCGCGCGCGCCGCGGAGGCCCTGCCCCCCTTGCAGCACTGCTCGGACCTGGCCGCCCTGGCCGCGCGCGAGCCGGTGCCCGTGGACGCCGACGCGCGCACGCAGTCGGACGCGCTGCGCCAGTCGCTGGTGCGGGCCCGCGCGCTGAAGGCCGCTGGCAAGTACGCGGAGGCGGTGGCCCTGCTGGAGCCGGTGGCGAAGACGGTGAAGGCCTCGGGAGACCGCTTCGGCGCCGCGAGCGTGCTGCTGCTGCTGGGCGAGCTGCGCGAGGAGCTGGGCGACCTGCGCGGGAGCGAGGCCACGCTCTTCGAGGCGGTGTGGGCCGCGGAGGCCGGCCGCAACGACATGGCGGCCGCGCGCGCGTGGACCGCGCTGGTGCACACGTCGGGAGAGCTGCTGGAGCAGTACAGCCTCGCGTGGCGCTGGAGGGAGCGCGCCGAGGCGGCCATCGAACGGCTGGGCGGGGACGCGTCGCTGCGCGCGAAGCTCCAGGTGCGCACCGGCGCGCTCCTCTTCGCGCAGGGCCGCTACACGGAGGCCGCCGAGCAGCAGGAGGCGGCGCTCGCGCGGCTGGAGCAGACGTATGGCCCGGACAGCCTGGAGGCCGCGGACGTCCGGCTGGGGCTGGGCTCCACGCGGGTTGCCCAGCATCGCGTGGACGATGCGCTGAAGCTCTTCGAGCGGGCGCTGGAGACGCGGCGGCAGGCCCTGGGCCCGGACCACCCCGACGTGGCGCGCGCCCAGCTGGACGTGGCCCACGGCTACTGGCGGCAGGCCAACCTGCCGCGGGTGGAGGAGCTGTCGCGCACCGCGCTGGCGGTGTTCGAGCGCGCGCTCGGCACCGACCACCCCGACGTCTCGCGCGCGCTCAACCAGCTGGCCGCCGTCGTGGAGCGCCAGGGTCAGGGCGAGGAGGCCCTGCGCCTCCAGGAGCGCGCGCTGGACATCACCATCCAGTCGGAGGGCCTGGAGAGCGCCGGCACGCAAATCACCCTGAGCAACCTGGCCAACCTGCTGGCCCGGCTGGGACGCCACGAGGAAGCGCTGGCGCGCCACATGTCCACCATTGCCCCCCTGGAGCAGCGGCTCGGGCCCCAGCACCCCTTCGTGGCCAGGGCCTACCGGGCGTGCGGCAACAACTACCGGGACATGAAGCGCTTCAAGGAGGCCCACCCGTATCTCCTGAAGGCACAGGCCATCCTCGAGTCGCGCCAGGACGACCCGTACGGCTACCGGGCGGGCATCTGGGTGGACCTGGGCCGCAACTGGCTGGACCTGGGGCACCCACGCAAGGCCGCCGAGCTGCTAGAGCTGGCGGTGGCGAACCGCTCGGGCTCGAAGCAGTCCGCGACGGAGCGGGCCTACTCGCGCTTCTTCCTCGCCCGGGCGCTGTGGGAAGCGAACCTGGACCGCCCCCGCGCCCTGCAGCTGGCCAGGGAGGCCCGGCGGATGCTCCTGGGCATGGGCGAGCGGTACCAGAAGGTCGTCGCGGAGCTCGACGCCTGGCACGCCCGCCTGCCCCGGCCGGCCACGGTGCCGGCGGCAAGCACTCGCTAGCTTCCGTTGGAAGCACGACGGCCGACGAAAGAAGCGCCTCGGGGCTAACGCCGCCGGGCAAAGCGCATTAAAGGAGGAGCGGGATGCGAACGCTCTTCATCGGGGACGTGCACGGATGCGCGGACGAGCTGGATGCGCTGCTGGCCGAGTGCGGCTGGCAGCCGGCCGACCGCGTGGTGCTGGTGGGCGACCTGGTGGCGAAGGGGCCTGACTCCGCCGGCGTGGTGCGCCGGGCGCGAGAGCGCGGCTTCCTCGCGGTGCGGGGCAACCATGACGCGCACGTGCTGCGCTGGTACGCGGGCCGCGGGCCCAAGGGCAAGAAGCTGAAGCCCGAGCACCAGCACGTGCTGGACACGCTGTCTCCGGAGGACTGGGCGTGGCTGCAGGCGCAGCCCATCTACCGGCGCTTCCCGGACCTGAACGTGGTGGCGGTGCACGGCGGGCTGGTGCCGGGCGTGCCGCTGGAGGAGCAGCGCGAGGACGAGGTGCTCAACCTCCGCAGCATCGCCCCGGACGGCAAGCCGTCGAAGCGGGTGGACGGCGGCGAGCCCTGGGCCAGCCACTGGAAGGGGCCGGAGCTGGTCATCTTCGGCCATGACGCCATGCGAGGCATTCAGCGGCACCCGCATGCGCTGGGGCTGGACTCGGGCTGTGTGTACGGCGGGCGGCTCTCCGCGTACGTCCTGCCCGAAGGCAGGCTCGTGTCGGTGCTGGCGAAGCGCGCGTACGTGGACGTGGACGCGTCCCAGTAGTGGATGACATCCAAGCTCCTGTTGCGGGGATGGGTTCTCGCGCGCGTCTTTGATGACTGCGCCGACTCCAGCCATTCAACGAGGGTGTCACTCACGGTGGCATTCTCCCCGAGCCGCTCCAGGCCAGGCCCTTCCGGGCCGAGCCTGTGCGGGCCGAGCGCCCTCCTCAGGCCTGGGGCGGACGCACCACCAGCACGGGCCGGTCCGTGCGCAGCAGCAGCGCCTGCGTCACCGAGCCGAGCACCGCGAGCTTCAGCCCCGAGCGCCCGTGCGTGCCCATGACGATGGCATCCACCGCGAGCCGCTCGGAGGCCTGCACCAGCGTCGTCACCACGTCCTTGCTCCCGTGCAGCACCTCCACGCGCACCTGCCGGCCGGCGGCCTCCGCCGACTTCGGCACCAGCGCCATCAGCTGACGCCGCAGCTCGGCGTCCTGCTCCGGAGTCCGCGCGCCCTCCGTGACGTGGACCAGGTGCACCGTGCCGCCCTCGGGCGTCATCCCGAAGGCGTGCGACACCGCGCGGTTGCCCGTGGGGGAGAAGTCGGTGGCCACCAGCACCTCGCGGAAGGACGGCACCGGGAGCTCCGCGCCCCCCACCGCCCGCGCGGGCACGCACACCACGGAGATGCGCGCCAGCCGCAGCACGTGGTGCGACACGCTCCACAGCTTGCCCAGGGCGCGCCGCTGGTGCGTGCCCACCACCAGCAGGTCCGCTCGCTCCTGCTCGGCCAGCTCCACCAGGTGGTCGGCGATGCGGCCCACGCCCGCCTCCAGGCGGATGCGCGGCGGCTTGCCGCCCTCGGCCAGGGGCGCCATCAGCGTCGCCGTCTCCTTCTCCAGGCTGTGCTGCAGCTCCGGCGTCACCTCGCCGAACCCTACCGGGCGCTCCAGCCCCAGGCGCTGGTACTCCTCGTCGGGCCAGTACACGCGCCCGCCCACCAGCTCCACCGGGCCGTACTTGAGCAGCCCATGCACCCACTCGCGCGCCGTCTCGAAGGGCAGCGAGCGGTCCACGCCCACCATGACCTTGAGGGGCCGCTCCCCCCGCACCCACGCCTCCATCGCCGCCGGCTCGCGCACCACCAGCAGCGGCACCTCCAGCGCCTGCACCAGCCGGTCCACCGTGCCGCCCACGCCCAGGAAGCGCGCCTCGGGCGGCGGCGCGGCCGTCATCACCAGCGTGGCCTCCTCCTCGCGAGCGAAGGTGTCCACCGCCCCCGCCGGGTCCCCCATGAGCAGCGAGTGCCGCACCTGCCCGCCCCACTTCGCCAGGCGCTTCGCCTCGTCACTGAGCGCCTGCTCGGCGGCGCTCAGCAGGGCCTGCCCGAAGGCCCGCATGGAGTTGGCGTTCAGCACGTGGACCAGCCACAGCGGCTCCCCCTTCTTGTGGGCGAGCTGCGCGGCGATGTCGGAGGCGCGCCGGGCGGTGTCGGAGAAGTCGGTGGCGCAGACGATGGACATAAAGTTCCCTTTTCAGCGTGGGCTCGAACCAGCGGTTTCAGTACTTCGCGTGTCGGCACTACCGAGAGGCCGTCGGCGCGCGCAGGACCTGCTCGGCGCGCACCTCATTCTGCATGGGCTCACCATGCTCGAAGCTCCGGACATTGGCCAACGTTGTCTCGGCGATGTTGCCGAGCGCCTCGTGGGTGAGAAAGGCCTGGTGCGAGGTCACGAGGACGTTGGGGAAGGTGAGCAGCCGCGCCAGCACGTCGTCCTGGAGCACCTGCCCGGAGAGGTCCTGGAAGAAGATACCCTCCTCCTCTTCGTAGACATCCAGCCCGGCGCCGCCCAGGTGCCCGGACTTCAGCGCGCCCAGCAGCGCCCGGCTGTCGATGAGCGCGCCGCGGCCGGTGTTGACGAGCACCACGCCCTTCTTCATCCGCGCCAGCGCCGCCGCGTCCACCATGTGGCGCGTGCCCGGCGTGAGCGGAACGTGGAGGGAGATGACGTCCGAGGAGGAGAAGAGCTCCTCCAGCGGGACGTAGCGCACGCCCAGCTCGCGCTCGAAGGCGGCGTCCGGCGCCACGTCGTAGCAGAGCACCTGGCAGCCGAAGCCCCGGAAGATGCGGGCGGCCACGCGGCCGATGCGGCCCGTGCCCACCACGCCCACCGTCTTCCCGGCCAGGTCGAAGCCCACCAGCCCGTCCAGCGAGAAGTTCCAGTCGCGCACGCGCGAGAAGGCGCGGGCGATGTGGCGGTTGAGGGAGAGCACCAGCGTCACCGCGTGCTCGGCCACTGCGTGCGGCGAGTACTCGGGCACGCGGGCCACGCGGATGTCCAGCCGCTGCGCGGCCTCCAGGTCCACGTGGTTGTAGCCCGCCGAGCGCGTGGCCACGAGCCGCACGCCGCCTTTGGCCAGCACCTCCAGCGTGGCGGCATCCACCTTGTCGTTGACGAAGGAGCACACCGCCGGAAAGCCCTCCGCCAGCGGCGCCGTCTGCAACGTCAGGCGCGGCTCGAAGAAGGTGAGCGTGTGACCGAAGCGCGCATTGGCCTTCTCCAGGGCGTCGCGGTCATACCGGTGCGTGTCGAAAACGGCGAGCCGCATGCCTGCTCCCCAACCCGGCGTGGCAGTCCACTCCACCGGTCATGCCCGGAGTCATTGCAACGCCCGCTCCACCCGTCCCACACCGGAGCCAATGCCCTGAGCCGCGCAAAAGCTGCACACCCCCGGGTCGGGTCGCAAAAGCTGCGCGGCGGGCGAGCGCCCGGTGCCCTCCAGGGGGCCGGCGTGCGAGGGAGCCCTCGAAAGCCGCGCGCGGACACGCCAGGCCCTAGGTTTGCTGGAAGGGTTCGCGAAGGGAGGTTGCCCATGTTCCGCTGTGGGAAGTGTGGAGCGTTCAACCGCGTGCGTGAGCCTCGTCCATCGGGCGCGCCCGAGTGTGGCCGGTGCCATGGCGCGCTGGACATCTCCGGTGCGCCGCAGGAGGTGGACGGCGAGGGCCTGGACCGGGCCATCCTCGGCTCGCCCCTGCCGGTGCTGCTCGACTTGTGGGCGCCCTGGTGTGGGCCCTGCCGGGCGGCGGCGCCCATCGTGGACGCGGTGGGCCGGGCCCAGGCGGGGCGGCTGCTGGTGCTCAAGCTGAACACGGACGCGCACCCGCGGGCCGCCAGCGCGCTGCACGTGCAGGGCATTCCTACGTTCGTGGTGTTCGCGGGCGGGCGCGAGGTGGCGCGGCGCAGCGGCGCACTGCCCAGGGCGGAGCTGGAGCGCTGGGTGATGATGTCGTTGGCGCAGGGAGGCGCGGGGGCCACGGTGTGAGCGGCAAGGGAGGCACGCCATGGAGGCCGGCACCGGGCTGCTGACGGACCTCTACCAGCTGACGATGGTGGAGGCGTACCTGGACGAGGGGCTGTGGGACGAGGCGGTGTTCAGCCTCTTCACGCGGCGGCTGCCGGCACGGCGCAACTATCTGCTGTCAGCGGGCCTGGAGGACACGCTGGACGTGCTGGAGCACCTGCGCTTCGACGTGGAGGCGCTGGACTGGCTGGCCTCCCAGGGGCGCTTCTCGGACCGGCTGCTCGGCTGGCTGGAGCGCTTCCGCTTCAGCGGCGACGTGGACGCCATGCCGGAGGGCACGCCCGTGTTCGCCGAGGAGCCGCTGCTGGAGGTGCGCGCGCCGCTGCCGGAGGCGCAGCTGGTGGAGACGTACCTCCTCAACCAGGTCCACCTCCAGACGCTGGCGGCGTCGAAGGCGGCGCGCGTGGTGGAGGCCGCGGCGGGGCGCACGGTGATGGAGTTCGGCCTGCGGCGCATCCACGGTGTGGACGCGGGCCTGAAGGTGGCGCGGGCCGCGTACGTCGCGGGCGTGGACTCCACGTCCAACGTGCTCGCGGGGCAGCGGTATGGCATTCCGCTGGCGGGCACCATGGCGCACAGCTACGTGCAGGCGCACGACGACGAGCTGGCGGCCTTCCGCGCCTTCGTGCGCGTCTTCCCGGACGCGACGCTGCTGGTGGACACGTACGACACGCTGCACGGGGTACAGCACGCCATCCGGCTGGCGCGCGAGCTGGGAGAGGACTTCCGGGTGCGCGCGCTGCGGCTGGACTCGGGAGATTTGCTCGGCCTGTCGAAGGCGGCGCGGCAGCTGCTGGACGAGGCGGGGCTGGAGCACGTGCGGCTGTACGCGAGCGGCGGGCTGGACGAGGACGCGGTGGCGCGGCTGGTGGCGCACGGGGCGCCCTTCGACGGCTTCGGCGTGGGGACGGCGATGGGGGTGTCCGCGGACGCGCCCTCGCTGGACATGGCGTACAAGCTGGTGGAGTACGCGGGGCGCGAGCGCGTGAAGCTGTCGGAGGGGAAGGTGCTCCTCCCCGGCGCAAAGCAGGTGTACCGGTGCTACGAGGACGGCGAGGCGCGCGGGGACGTGCTCACGCGGCGGGGAGACGTGGAGGCGGGACGGCCGCTGCTCCGGCCCGTCATGCGCGCGGGGAAGCGGCTGCCGGGCGCGTCACCGCCGCTGAGGGACGTCCGGGAGCACGCGAAGCGGGAGGTGTCACGCCTCCCGCCCGGGGTGCGGGCCCTGGCACCGGCGAGACCGCCGTACCCGGTGAGGCTGGGCACGGCGCTGGCCAGGGAGCGCGAGGCGCAGGTGGAGGCCTGGTCCGCGGCGCCGTGAGCTACAGCGTGCTCACGTCCACGGTGAGCACGCGAGGGTCATAGAACCGGAGGAAGCCCTCTGACTCATCGGGGTTCTCGCTGAAGCCGCCTCCCACTACCACACGTCCATCCTGCATGAGCGCCAGCGTGCGGACCCTGGCCTTGGACGGCTCACTCCCGTTGATGAGGGTGACAGGGCCTCGCTTCCCTGCCGTGAGGTCCACTGCCGCGAACCAGCCCGTGGTCGTGTCGGAAGTGCCCGCCGCGGGGAACCGGTACCCGCCGATGAGCATCACGCCCGAGGGCGTCAACTCCTGCGTGAGGGGGGGCTCCGCTCCTGGGGGAAGCGCGATGAGGGGCCGCTCGGTCCCATCCGGGTTGAACGCGGTGAAGCCGGTTCCTCTGGAACCCCAACTGTAGATGAACGTCACGCCGTCGGCACGGACGCTGAAGACGGCCGGAGCGGAGGGCTTTTCCCAGACGACGTTGCCGTCGGCATTCAGCCTTCGGAACCAGCTCTTCACGTGCTCGAAGCTTCCGGCCATGGAGGAGCTCGGCTTCAGCACGTTTGCGGAGAGGTAGACGGCGCCGTCCGCGTCCACGCCCATCTCGGAGGGGTAGTTGTAGGGGCCCTCGTTGAACTCACGGCTCCAGCGCTCGTCCCCCTGGGAAGACAGCGCGACGAGCCGGAACCGACTCCCGGTCTCGAAAGGTCCCAGGGCCACGAGGAAGCAGGCACGGCCGTCCGGAGTCACCGAGAGCCGCTGGCCATAGTACGTCTCGGCACCCGGGGGGCGGGTCCACAGGGGGCTGCCGTCCGGGTCGTACTTGGAGACCCGTCCGTCGTAACTCAGCGCGTAGACGTTGCCCTGGGCGTCGAGGTCCATCGCCGAGGGGCCGACCGACGCCGGGAGCGACCACCGGACCTGGCCCGAGCTGTCGAACCGCGTCACGGTGGAGCCGTAATGGACGACGACGTCTCCGTTGGAGGCGACCTTCACGGTCCGAGGCTGGCGCGTCAGCCGCAGCTCCTGTTGAAGGACGGGGGTGAGTTCCTCCAGGGAGGCGACCTTGGGTCCGTCCATGCGAATGGAGCAGGTCGCCGACGTCGTCGTGCCGCAGGCGCCGCCCCAGCGGGTAAACCCGGCGGGCTCGGCCCGGAGCGTCACCTCGGCCTTCCGGATGGTGAGGGTGCAGGGCCCGGTGCAGGCCCCCATGCCCTCACTGGCCACGATGCGCGTGGCCCCCGCGGGCAGCGCTCGAATCTCCAGCTGGGTGAAGCCACGGCCCGTGAGGACGGCGTGGTCCCCGTCGGGAGCCCCCTCCGCCTGGAGCCGGGCCTCATTGCTGCCCGCCAGCGTCGGCGTGAAGCGCACCCGGACCTGGCACTCCATGCCCGCATCGAGGAAGCGCTCGCAGGTGCTGGCGGAGATGGAGAACCCGGTGCCCGTGGTGACGACGGACACCGACTCCACTGCGGCGGGTGAGGCATTGCGCACGGTGAACAGGTGCTCTTCAGAGCGCTGGCCCACCTCCACCTCACCGAAGTCGAGCGACGCCCGGTCGATGATGAGGGCCGCGCGTGGTGTGGCGGGAGGCTCGTCGGGGTCGTCCGAACATGCCAGGACAAAGGCAGGCAGGCAGGCGAGCAGCAGGAAGGAGCGCAGCGGATGGCGAGGCATGGCGCGCTTTCTAGCGAACCGCCGTGAGGAAAGACAAGCAAGCCCCAGCCCCTGGCCAATTGGCCGTTGAGACAACTCCCTGGCACAGGGGCAACCGGCCATGTGCGCAAGGCAGGATGACGAGAGCCCTGCCAATGCACACGCTCATGAAGCGCTTGCAGGATGTTCCACCTCGGCCAAGGAGCGCACACTGTCCGCTGCCATGATGGGTGGTCTGGTTCATTGGAGGCCGGCCCCATGACACGTCTCCACCGCTGGAGCTCGGCAACGGTGTTCGCGGTGGGGCACTCCACGCGCCCCATCGAGGAGCTCGTCTCGCTCCTGTGGGCGCATGGCGTGGCGACCGTGGTCGACATCCGGAAGATGCCGCGCTCGCGCACGAACCCGCAGTTCAACAGCGATGCACTGGAGAAGACGCTCCCCACGGTCGGCATCCGCTACCTGCACCTCGCGAACCTCGGCGGCCTTCGCAAGCGAGGCGCCCCGACGAGCAGCGCGAACGCCGCCTGGCGCAACGCAAGCTTCCGCGCGTACGCGGACTACATGCAGACCTCGGAGTTCGAGGAAGGCCTCTCCGAGCTGCACGACCAGCTGTCACACGGTCCACCGGCCCTGATGTGCGCGGAGGCGCTCCGCTGGCGGTGTCACCGCTCCCTGGTCGCCGATGCGCTGGTGGCGCGTGGCGCCCAGGTGCTGCATATCGAAAGCGTCGCACGGGCCACGCCGCACCGGCTGACCGCCTTCGCACGCATCAGCCGGGGGCGAGTGACCTATCCGTCCGACCCGCGGACTCCACGGCAGCCAGCCGTGCCATTCTCGGCAGATTGCAGGTAGCGCCTCTTCATCCCCCAGGTATGGTCCGGCACCATGACGACCGCCCTGCGACCCAAGAGCGTGCCACCTGAAGCCACCTTCGATGCTGACGCCAACCTCTGGCGAGAGGGGAGCCCCAACGACTCGCGCGAGCGCCTGTGGATCCATCCGTCGGGTCTCCTGCTGCTCGACGCCCCACGCAAGGCCGGCAAGCTCGATGGAGAGGTCAAGTGGTCACTCGCCATTCACGAGATGTCCGAGCACGCGCCGCGTGTGGCCATGCAGGCGGCGCTCGGCCTGCCGAAGGGGCCGACCTCCACGATGCTCGCGACGTTCGCGGACGGTGCGCTGGTCGAGGTGCGCTTCCGCCCCGGCTTCGACTTCCCGGACAAGCTGCGGCTCGAGCTGCGTGACGGCATGATTGACGGCACCCTCGAGTGGGTCGTCGGGCCGGTCAACGGTGCACTGTTCGAGCACGCCGGCACCACGCTGCTGCCCAAGGTCTTCAAGGTTCCGAAGCCCTGGCCCCATCGTCTGACGGCGGTCTTCGTCAAGGGCAAGCTGAAGAGCACGACGTACTTTGGCAAGGACGGCACGCCCCTCGACGTGAGCAAGCCCACGCTCACCGAGTGGGGGGAGACCATCGAGGCGAGCACCCTCGCCGGCTACATCGAGCGCGGTGACTTCGCGGCGGACGCGGCGCGCTTCTTCCCGAAGGCGCCGCGCGTGTCGAAGCCCGGCAGCAAGAAGGTTCGCGCCGTTCCCGCGGGTCGCGCGCTGGACGAGGTGGTGACGGGTGGGGGAGTGCCGTCGATGACCCTCGCGTTCGACTTCGACAGCTACGGCTTCGACTGCAAGAAGGAGGAGCTGTACGGTGCAGCCGACGACAAGTACGTCGGCATCGCGAGCGACGGGTCCGGCGAGATGTTCCTTCTCGACGTCAAAACGGGAGAGGTCGTCCGCTACGCGCACGAGGAAGGCTCTGTCGCGCCGGCCTTCACCTCGCTCGATCAGCTCGCTTTTTCGCTCCTCCGTGTCGAGGCGGCTGCAAAGAAGCTGATTCCGAAGGCGAAGCTCTCGGCGACGTTCAAGAGGCTGGGCCTCACGACGGCCGCCGCACTCCTGAAGGAATACTGAGCGCGCGGCCCCGGGCAGTGCGGAGGAGGAACAGCTCCACGCACTCCCGGCGCCCTCGAGCCCGCCGAGCATGGCTTCACGACCCGAGCGGGCACTGCTGCTCACGGGTGGACCGGTGAGCCAGCGGCCCCAGCTCCAAGGTCCTGGGGCGCGGCGCGCGGGACACCGTGAAACAGCAGTGCCCGCCAGACCGCTTCCCGCCCCTCAACGGGAAGTGCGCGCGCACAGGAGCTATGTCCCACGCGGCGCCCGCCCGAGCCTCACGGCTTCATCATCGTCACCTCAGGATGAGGGCACGGAGCCTCATCCCACCACACTCGCCGTGCGGCCCGCCGGAGCCACGCGCCGCTCGCGAAGCCCATCGACCGCGTACGCGCCGCTGCCCACCAGCGCCTGCGCCACGAGCGCGAGGATGAGGAAGGCGACGTACTCCCAGCCGCCGCCGGAGTTGGTGAACATCCACCCGTTCGCGACGTGGGGCTTGAGCGCACCGAGCATCACCGGCACCAGCGCCAGCGCCACCTGGCGCGTGCGGAAGCCGGCCACCAGCGCGAGGCCGCCGAGCAACTCCACGAGGAACACGGGCGTCGCCGTCCACCCGGGGAAGCCGTGGGCCTCGAAGAACTGCGCGGTGCCCGCGAAGGTGAAGATGAACGCCTTGGCCCCCGCGTGCGCGAGGAACACCGCGCCCAGGGCGATGCGGAGGACGGTGGCGCCGAGGGCGGGAGAGGTCTCGAAACGGCTCATGACGCAGACTCCTTGGAACGGGAGGAGGACGGTTCCCCCTCGCACGCTCCATGGAATGCCTTCGTCACGGGCGCCCCGGAAGGCGAGCGTCCCGAACGAATCGTTCTGCCACGAGAACAATCATCCCCACTTCGAGGTGCGGAACTCCGAGGCCAGCGCGTCGAGCAGGGCCCGCAGACGAGGGGCCGGCGTGCGGCCGGACGCATGGATGGCGTAGATGCCGATGGGCCTGGGCGCGAAGTCGTCCAGCACGGTGACGAGCCGCCCCGAGCGCAGGTCCGCGTCCACCATGAAGCGAGGCAGCATGGCCAGGCCGATGCCCGCGGCCACGGCCTCACGCAGCATGGTGCCATTGCCCGTGGCCAGGGAGCCGGACACCGGCACGCGGATGCGGCCTTGCGGGCCATAGAAGCGCCACTCGTCCTCGGAGCGCAGGTGCGTGTAGCGCAGGCAGTCGTGGTGGAGCAGGTCCTCGGGACGCTCGGGCGTGCCACGCCGCGCGAGGTACGCGGGCGAGGCGCACACGTGCAGCGACGTGGTGGCCAGCTTGCGGGCCACGAGGCTGGAGTCCCGCAGGCGCGTAATCCGGATGGCCACGTCCACGCGCTCCTCGACGAGGTCCACCAGCCTGTCGCTCAAGACGACTTCCACGGTGGTGTCCGGATGCGCGGCGAGGAACCGCGCCAGCGGACCGGCGAGGTACAGCTGCGCGAAGCTCACGGGCGCATTGAGGCGCAGCGTGCCCCGGCCCGCGTCGGAGGCGCCGCGAGTGGCGGCACCGGCCTCCTGGAGCATCCGCGCGCAGTGCGCGTACACGCCCATGCCGGCATCGGTGACGGTGAGCTTGCGCGTGGTGCGGATGAGCAGCCGCTCGCCCACGCGCGACTCCAGCCGTGCCACGCGCGAGCTGACGACGGACTTGGACACCCCGAGCGCCGAGGCGGCCTGGGTGAACGAGCGAAGCTCCACCACCCGTGCGAAGCACGCGAGCCCGAGCAGGTCGTCGAACAGGGGTTCACTCATCGGGCCCGCCGCCTCCCCTCTTTCCTGGATTGAGTTTCCTGTACTTCCGTTGCATGAGAGACCTCCGGCTCAAGCTCGCGGCGAATCCAGGTTGCGCAGGACGAACACCATGCACCCGACATTGACCGACTCAGAGCTCAAATCCCTGCTGGAAGAAACCCTGGCGCTCCAACGCCGCACCTGGAAACAGCGGGTGCCCGAAGCGACCCTGCGGCCACCGTCCCCGCCGAGGAGCTGGCCCTGCTGGAAGCCCACCTGGCGCAGCAGGGGATGGTGCTGCCGCCGTCGTACCGGCAGCTCCTGCGAGTCAGCAACGGCATCCCCGGCTACATGCAGGCGGAGCACCTGTCGCTGCGCTCCGCGGGCGAAATCGTCGCGTCGCAGGACGACGACACCCAATGGGACGAGCACGCCCCCTTGCACCGCTTCGTCATCGCCTCGGGCGAGACGTACGAGTTCATCGCCTTCGACGGCACCCGGTCCGATGCCACGGGTGAGGCTCCGCTCATCTGGGTGGACCCGCGGCGCGACGTGACGGAGCTCGAGGGTTTCGAGGCGTTCCTGCTGGCGCAGCTCCACTTCCAGAAGGATGTGCTGGAGGAGTAGGAAGCAGGCCCCTGATACCGAGCCGGCCTCGATATTGCAATCAAGTGGCAAGACCCACATCGTCACCGGCAGTTGACGAGGAAGGGCGCGCGGACCGTCGGTCCCTCCCGCCACAATGCGGTCCTCACCCACCCACCACGAGGACCGTATGACACGAGTGACTGCAACGAAGCCGTGGCTCTGGCTCGGGCTGTGTGCGCTGGCCTTCACCACCAGCGCCGCCGCCAGCCCCTGGACGAATGCCGGCTACATGAGCCGGGCCCGCCATTCCCACACCGCCACGCTGCTGCCCGACGGCAAGGTGCTCATCGCCGGAGGTGCGGACCGCACCACCGTGACGGCAACGAGTGAGACGTACACCCCCGCCACCAACACCTGGGCCCCCGCCGCCAGCATGAGCACGCCCCGCTCCGGCCACAGCGCGACGCTGCTGCCCGACGGCCAGGTGCTCGTCGTCGGCGGCTCCAACGGCAGCGCCCTGGCGACCGCGGAGCTCTACAACCCCGCCACCAACACCTGGAGCGCCACCGGCAGCCTGCTCACCGCGCGCCGCGGCCACAAGGCGGTGCTGCTGCCCACGGGCAAGGTGCTCGTCTTCGGCGGCCTGGGCACCAGCTACACCACCACCCTGAAGAGCGCCGAGCTCTACGACCCCGCCACCGGCACCTGGACGGCCACGGGCGCCATGTCCACCGTCTCCGGCATCACCACCGCCACGCTGCTCGGCTCGGGCGGCGTGCTCGCCATCAATGGCGACGGCATCGTCGCGGCCGCGGAGCTCTACAACCCGTCCACCGGCACGTGGAGCCGCGTGGCGGACCCGCCGCGCTTCTACGGGCACGCGGCCACGCTGCTGACCTCGGGCGCGGTGCTGGCCACGGGCCAGGAGACCGGGCAGTACGACAGCGGCGCGTGGCTGTACTCGCCAGGGAACGACTCCTGGAAGTACGCCTTCGAAGCCAACGAGACGCGCCGCCGGGGCCACAGCCTCACGCTGCTGCTCTCCGGCAATGTGCTCGTCGCCCGCGGCACGCGCAACCAGATGGGCGGCAGCGCGGAGCTGTTCTCCGCGGAGGACGAAAGCCTGGATGTCATTGGCTCGGACTCGCCCACCACCGGGCACACCGCCACGCGGCTGCCCTCCGGTCAGGTGCTCATCGTCGGCGGCACCAGCCAGGAGGAGCCCGAAATCTACTCCTCCGCGGAGCTCTTCACCGAGCCCTGAGTCCCCCACCCTGCCCGTCACTGCGCGCGCGTGACGGGCAGGGGCCCGGAGTGCGGGCGCCCCGTCTCGCAAGCACGAAAAGTCAGACGTCCACGCTTCGCACGTCGGTAGCGCCCGCACGCGTCGCCCCCCTCCCCGGGGGGCCCGGGAGCCCATCTGGTTCCAGCCCCCGGCCGCGTGCTCTACTCGCGCGCGTCCGTCATGGAATCCTCCCAGCTCGTCGCCTCGTGGCTCCAGGGTCGTGCCACCCTCGGTCCGGACCTGGAGCTCCGGCTCGCGCCCCGCACCGTCTCCGCGCTCGCCGGCAAGCTCCGCCGCGCGTACACCTGGATTTCCACCCAGGCCCTCGTCAGCCCGTACCAGGACGTGCACTTCGGAGACCCCGTCGTCCTCAACGGCGGAGGCACCCGCGTGGAGCTCGGCCCGGTGGGCTACTCCGCCTACGTGCTGCTGCCGCTGCTCAACCTGGCCACCTCGCAGCGCCTGCTCTTCGTCGGCGCGCCCGGGCGCGGCAAGACGACCATGGCCACGCTGGTGGCCCTCATCGCCGGAGGCGCCCCGGACGAGGTGCGCCGCGGCGTGCAGCACGGCCACCCGCAGCTGACGCTGACGGACCTGCTCGGCAGCCCGCTGCCCAGCGAGCTCATCCGCGCCGAGGACGCGAAGACCATCCGCGTCGCCTGGCGCCGCTGGCTCACCCAGCGCGTGAAGATCATCGACGAGTACAACCGCATCCCCACCAAGACACAGTCCGCGCTGCTGTCCCTCATGGCGGAGGGCTACGCGGAGATGTTCGAGCAGGTGGTGGAGTGCGGCCGCTCCGCCTGGTTCCTCACGGCGAACGACGACCAGGGCGGCGGCACCTTCCCCGTCATCGAGGCGCTGAAGGACCGCATCGACCTCGTCGTGCGCAGCATGCCCTTCCACTCGCACCACCTGGACACGCTGGCCAGGCGCATCACCGAGGGCACCGCGCCGGGCCAGTTCGTCCCCGCGGACATCGTCTTCACGCCCGAGGAGCTGGACGCGCTGGACGCCGAGGTGCGCGCCGTGCCGCTGCCGGCCCCGGTGCTGGAGCTGCTGGGCTTCTTCGCCGGGCAGCTCGAGTTCTGCCAGCGCGCCTCCACGCAGCTCGAGTACATGCTGAAGGACACGCTGCACCTGGCGGGCCGGCGGGTGGCGCACGTGTGTACGGAGGACTGCCCGCTCGACAAGAGCGTCAACCTCTGCACGCAGACGGAGAACGGCGTCTCCGCCCGCGCGTACCAGGCCGTGCTCCTCTTCTCCAAGGCGCTCGCCTACTTCCGGGGCTCGCCGGAGGTGACGGTGGAGGACCTGCGCCAGGTGCTCCCCTGGGCGCTGCACGACAAGCTCAAGCCCAACCCGCAGAGCGCCTTCTTCCAGAAGCCCGAGCACGCGGTGTACCTGCTCGACAAGGTCGGCTGGGTGCGGCAGCTCTTCGACGCGGCGGTGGTGCAGCAGGCGGCCTACGCCAAGGTGCGCGAGCCGGTGGCGCGGCTGAAGGCCCAGGCGGAGGTCCGCACGGCCACGCTCCATGCTGGCGAGGTCCGCCAGCGGATGGGCGACATCCAGCGCGTCATGGAGCAGGTGCTCCAGAAGCAGGAGCTCAACGGCCCCGTGCACGAGGACCTCGTCTTCCTCAAGAACCTGCACGGGCGCTACGGCGCGTACCTCCACAACCTGGAGCGGCGCGGGAAGGCGGAGGGCGCATGAGCGAGCCCTGGGAGACATTGGCGAGCGAGGTCGCCGCCGACGGTGAGCGCAGGCACTCGGGGTGGGACCCGGAGCTCTTCGACTCGCTGGTCCGCGGCCCCGGGGCGGCGCTGTGGGGCGCGCTGCAGGCCCGGCCCCGGCGGGAGCGGGTGGTGGGCGCGTGGCTGAAGCTGACCGCCGAGGCGGTGGGCCTGGGCCACGTGGACCGCGCCAGCGCGCAGCACCTCCTGTCCGGCAAGGGCGCCATGCCCGACTCGATGACGCTGATGGCGCGCTGCCTGCTGCAGCTGTCGCTCGCGCAGCTGCCGGCGTACCCGGAGGAGCAGGCGGTGGCGCTGCTCGTGCGCACGTGGAACCTGTGTGAGGGCCTGGCGGGGCAGCCCGTCTGGCTCAACCGCTACGTGGCCTCGGCGGCGGCAAGCGCCCCCGCGCTGGAGAAGCTGGACGCTTTCCTCACCACCACCCTGGCGCCGGCGCTCGCGCCCGTGCGCACGTCCACCTTCTCCGGCCCCTTCTCGCTGGCCATCCTCGACACGCGCAAGGTGATGGACGAGTTCCTCCCCGGCGAGATGCACCTGGCGGCCCCCATGGTCCTCTGCGTACACGACCGCCGCGACAACGGCGTGCACGTGGGCCTCTTCCTCGCGCCGCAGAGCGAGGCGCGCTTCCTCGGCCTCCAGCCCTGCATGGGCCATGGGCCGGTGGAGGTGCCCCCGGCGCTGGAGGTGACGAGCAACACGGCGCGGGTGAACGGGAAGGAGGCCGCGCTGCCGCTGCTGGGCACGCCGCACCGGACGCTCGTGGCGCGCAGTGGCTACGTGGTGGCCAGCGCCGTGGACTCGCAGCGGCTGTGGGTGCTGGACTCGCCATGACTGACGCGGCCCGCAAGCAGGCACCCGTGCAGGAAGTGCTGGAGCCGCGGCTCCAGCAGCAGGTGGAGGAGAGCTGGCAGCGGGCCCGGGGACGCTGGTCCCAGTTCCTGCTGCTGGGCGAGCCGCGCGCGGCGAAGGAGGGCTGCGCGCTGGCGCACATCGACCTCATCACCCGGCAGGTCTGGTTCAACGCCCGGGAGCTGCGCGGCCGCGAGCTGCTGGGCAGCCTGGAGGCGGTGCTCGCGCACGAGGTGGGGCACCACGTGCGCTACCCGGGCAGCCTCAGTGTCTCCGCGCGGCTGCGGATGATGGAGAAGACGCTGCTGCCGCTGGGGGACTACTCGCTCATCAACGTCTTCTGCGACCTGCTCATCAACGAGCAGCTCGGCGCCGACGAGGCGCTGCGGGCCCAGCTCACCGCCATCTACCGCGCCTTCCAGAAGGACGTGCAGTGGAAGCAGGACCCGGCCTTCCTCTTCTACCTCTCCATCTACGAGGAGCTGTGGCGGCTGGAGCCGGGCTCCCTGATGGGGGCGGGCTTCACGGACTTCTCGAAGCACTTCCCGGAGGCGCGCGCGGACGCGCAGCTGGTGGCGCAGAACCTCTTCCACCTGGGCCCCAACCTCTACACGCAGTTCCTCTACTTCGTGTCCATCGCCAGCCGCTACGTGCAGCCGCCCAGGCTCGACCTGCCGGAGAGCGCGGACCCGCTGTCCTGCTGCCGTGGCGAGCCGACCCCGGAGGACTGGGCGGACGCCCTCACGCCCGGGGCGCGGGAGAAGGAAGCGGTGCGCCGCGCGGTGGCGGAGGGCTGGCTGGACAAGGAGAACGGGGAGCGGCTCGTCGGAGAGAAGAGTCGGGAGCGGCGCATCGCCACGCTGCCCGGCCAGGGCACTGCGAACGCGGAGGGGGTGCCGGAGGTGATGGCCGCGTACTACCGCCTCGAGGCGGAGCGCTACCTGCTGCGCCCCCCGGACCGGCTGACGCTGGGCGAGGCGGTGGTGCCCACCACGCTGGACGAGTGGGAGCTGGGAGACGCGCTGCCCTCGGTGGACTGGCTGGCCACGCTGTCGCTGCGGGGAGACAGGCTGGGCGCGGTGGCGCCGCTCAAGCGCGAGCGCATCGCGGACTACGAGGGCCTGGACGTGCCGCTGTGGCAGCCGCGCGTGGAAATCTACCTGGACGTGTCCGGCTCCATGCCGGACCCGCGCACCACGCTCAACGCGATGACGCTGGCCGCGCAGATTCTCTGCGTGGGGGCCGTGCGCGCGGGCGGGTGGGTGCGGGCGGTGCTGTACTCGTCGGAGACGGTGGCCTACTGGGAGTGGTGCCGCTCGGAGGTGGAGATGTCGCGCTTCCTCATGCACTACATCGGCGGCGGGACGGAATTCCCCTTCAGGCGGCTGGGAGACTCGGTGAGGGACCAGCGTGGCCGTCAGCCCACGCGCGTCGTCATCACCGACCGGGACTTCGACCACAACTACGCCTCCAGGAAGGACAACGCGCGCATCTTCGCCGAGGCCGCGGCGGCCTCCGCGCCGCTGGTGCTGCTGCTGCACCAGCCCGTGCCGGAGATGGTGGCCCGCTACCGCGGCCTGGGGGCGCGCGTGGCCGAGGTGGTGGAGCTGGAGGATTTCCCGAAGGTGGCGGCGGCGCTCGCGCACGCCCTCTTCCAGGAGGAGCGCCATGTCGCGCTTTGAGAGGCTCTTCGGCCGCAAGAGCGGCCCGTCCGGCCCGTCTGGCCCGTCCGGGCCGGTTGACGACAGGCCCCGGCTGTCATTGCCCGCGCTGTGCCAGGCCCTGGCCGCGCGCCGTCCCGCGCTGGAGCGCAAGGAGGTGGAGCCGGAGCTGCTCCGCGCCCGGCTGGCGGACTTCCAGCGAGGCCATGGGCTGGAGCCGGTGCACCCGGGCCTCTTCCTCGACATGTGCGAGTCGCTGGACGCGGAGGGGTGGCGGCGGCTGGCGCTGGTGACGGAGGTGCTGTCGGAGCGTGCGGTGGGGATGGTGGTGGCGTTGCTGGCGCGCAAACACGGCGTGGGGCACCACGTGCGCGAGGGCTTCGTGGGCTTCGCGGGCGAGGCGAAGCTCCTGACGCTGGAGCTGCTGGGCCAGAGCCCGCTGCGGCTGGAGGAGCTGGCACGACGCTGGGTGAAGGCGCTGGGGGCGGGGCTGGAGGGTGAGACGGAGGAGGAGAGCACGCTGAGGCTGGAGCGGCTGGACTATGCGCGGCTGCTGGAGGAGGCGGAACGGGCGAAGCAGGCGGCGGAGGGGCGGCAGGGGAAGCTGAAGCAGCTGCGCGCGGAGCAGGACGCGAAGCTGACGCCTCGAGGGAAGTGGTAGCCATGCTCGAGACGCCCGCGAGCGCCGGCACGGAGTACCCGGAGGAGGACCTGCGGCGCTACCGGTTCCACACGGGCGCGCCGCTGGCGGCGCTGAAGCCGGACGAGGCGTGTCCGGTGCTCTACCGCGACCTCGGGCCCGTGGCGCTGCGCCGCTACCTCCGGGGCACGCTGCCCCGGCTGGCGGGCCCGCTGACGCCGCTGCTCTACATGCGCACGGTGGACTTCCGTGAGCCGTACACGGACCACGAGAACACGGGCCGGCTGGTGTTCCTGAGGCCGCTGCACGTGCAGCCATGGCGCTCGGGAGTGCCGGGCGTGTACGTGGCGCGCGCCACGCGGCCCGTGGACCTGGCCACGGTGGCGTACTGTCCCGGCTCCATTCCGCTCCAGGACGTGGAGCCGCTGGCGCAAGAAGTGACGGACGCGGCGGAGCTGCGTGAGGCGCTCGGAGGACGGGCGTACGACGAGGCGGTGGAGGGCGCGCTGCACGCGCTGGACGGGCTGGTGGCGGAGCTGGAGGCGGCGGAGACGCGCGCGGAGCCGCTGCGGCGGGCGCTCCAGTCCCACCAGCGCGACCTGCGGCTGCGGGCGCGCGAGGAGCTGGAGCGACTGGGAGTCCAGGAGCATGACCTGTGCGCCGCGTGGCACCACGTGCCACGAGAGCGCCGGGCGCTGCTGATGGAGGCCCTGCCCCGGCTGGAGCTGGAGCGCGTCCTCGGGGAGGCGGGACGATGAGCGCCGCCAGGCCCCTGCCCCAGCTCGTCCCCTGGGAGTCCTGCCGCGCGCTCACGTGCAGCGTGCTGCCGGTGCGGCTGGCGTGCAACCTGCGCTGCCCGTTCTGCTTCTCGCGCTCGTCCATCAGCGCGCTCCAGCACGAGAAGTCGGACCTGCTCCGCCTGGACCTCGCGCGCTACTACCGCGACGCGCGCGAGCGCGGAGCCACGCGTCTGGTCATCACCGGAGGCGGTGAGCCACTCCTCCGCCCGGAGCTGGTGCTGCACCTCGTGCGCGAGGGCCGCCGCTTCTTCGATGAGCTGGCGCTGTTCACCAACGGCACCTTCCTCACGCGAGCCCTCGCGGAGGAGCTGGCCGAGGCGGGCCTCTCCTACGTCTGCTGGTCGCGTCACGCGGTGGACGACGCGGACAACCGCGCGCTGATGGGCAAGCAGGCGCCGCTGCGCGAGGCCTTCCTGGAAGCAGCAAAACCACTGAAGGTCCGCGCCACCTGCGTCATGGCGAAGGGCCACGTGGACGGGCGCGAGGAGGCGTGGCGCTACATCCGCGCCCTGGCCCCGCTGGGCGTGCGCGAGTTCACCTTCAAGCACACCTACGTGGCCTACGAGCAGTCGGTGTTCCGCGAGTCCCCGGCGGATAAATGGGCGCGCGAGCACCAGGTGGAAGAAGACGTCTTCGAGGGTCAGGGACAGGTGGTGGGACGCCTGCCCTGGGGCCCGGTCATCCGTCGTATGGAAGAGGTGCAGGTTTGTTACTACCGGGAGCCGACGCCGCAATGGGAGCAGGAGAACGGGACATGTCGCTCGCTGAATCTCCTGTCGGACGGGAGCGTGTACGCCTCACTGGAGGACTCGCGGAGCCTGTTGTATCGGCTGAGCGACTAGCGAAGGCGCTGCCGCCCGAGGCGGTGGAGACCTTCCGTCCGCTGCTGCCGGTGGGGTACGCGGCGGGGGCGGAGGCCTACCGGCGCGCGGCGGAGGGGCTGACGGCGGACGACCTGACGCAGCACTACACGCGGGGCCTGCGCTTCTTCCACGACGAGCTGGTGCCCAGGGTGAAGGCGCGGCTGAGCGCGCTGAGCGGAGGGGTGTGGCGCTTCGACGACTACGTGGCCTTCGCGGCGGGCAGCGACTGCGACTTCATGAGCCACCTGGTGGAGGCGGTGGCCGCGAGGGAGCCGGTGCGCCTGTACCCCGGAGACTGGCACGGCTTCACGGTGGGCTGCACGCAGCAGGAGGGCATCCGCTGGGACGCGGAGTCGCCCGGAGCACTCGCGTGTCTGTGCATCCCCTCGGTGCGCAACGGCCACGTGACGGAGGAGATGCTGGCCTTCCTGGGGGCGTCACCGCACAGCCTGCTCAACCTGAACCTGTACCCCACGCTGTCCGCGACGGAGCGGACGGAGGTGGCGAGCCAGCTGCTGCCGCTGCTGCCGAGGGCGGTGCTGTCCATCAGCTTCAGCCGGGGCTTCGGGCTGACGGCGTCGCAGCTGGGCGTGGCGCTGGTGCACAAGGACCACCCGTACCGGAAGCGCTTCGAGACGCAGTGGAACTGGCACACGTACTTCTTCAACGCCATCGCGGCGCGGGCCTTCATGGCGGTGGACCTGGAGCGGATGCAGGCGGTGGACGCCGAGCGCCGCGCCTGGGTGCACACGTGGCTGGCGGAGCACGGGCTGCCGGTGGTGGAGAGCGGCAGCTACTACGTGAAGTCCTTCCGCGTGCAGGGAGCGCTGCCCGAGCACCTGCGTCCGCTGCACCGTGACGGGGTGGTGCGGCTGTGCTTCAAGCCGCCGCAGGTGGGGTAGACGCGCCCTTCTCCGTGGAGATGAACCGCACGTCGCGGCCATCGCACTCGACTTCGTCGAGGGGCTCCCACCGGTCACTGGCCAGCTCGAAGAAGGCCAGTGGCACCTCCATGGAGAAGGTCTCCCCCTTCTCGCGGTTGCGTTGCAGGACCCGCTCCCGGCGGACGTCCCGGGGGGCATCCAGCACGTAGATGGTGAGGGCATCTCCCCGGGCGTCCACGCGCTCATAGAGCCGCTCGCGGTCGCGCCGGAGAATGAGGCCAATCTCGAGCACGACATCGGTGCCCACCTCCAGCGTCCGCGTCGTCTGTCTCCAGATCTGCTCGATGCAGCGGGCGGTGCGCTCGATGTACCACTCCATGACGCCCACCTCCGGGCGGTCCGGTCGGAAGAGCTGTGCCATCCACTCATCCAGGTTCATCCGCACGGCGCGGTGCTGCTGGGCGAGCCGAAGGGCAAAGGTAGACTTCCCCGCTGCAACCGGGCCGACGACGAGGTGGATGTGTGCCATGCGGTCCCCTATGTTTGCTGATACGCGCGGAGCCCGGCAACCTGGTCGCTGCCTCGCCTCGGCCAGTCCAGCTCAGACGGACGGGAAGGGTTCACCCATGGTGCCATGGAAGGCAATGACGGTACTGCTACTGGTGGCGTCCGCATGCAGCGGCAACGTTCGCCAGGTCCGGCTGGATACGGGTGATGGAGTACCATGGGTCCACGTTCCGAATGCGGACGAAGGTGGCCTTGTGGTACTGGACCGGGCTGAGTTCCAGGAGGCCATGGCATCCCTGGCGGGACAGGTTCCCCCGGTCGCTCGGCCACAAGCCGCCGCGAGTCAGCTCTTCGAGGTCGCTGCGCGCGGTGGCACGTACCTGTACGAGCCACGAGACCGCCGGCTCATCCCCCTTGAGCCGAACGAGCAACTGGCTCCAGAGCTCTCCGAGACGGAGGTCGTGCTGACACGAGCCTATCTGCGCTGGTGCGAGCGCACCGGCCAGCGCGGTGATTGTCTCCGCCTCCTGGGTGAACACCCTACCGTTACCGGAGACGGCCGCTATGCGCTCGCCATGGCGTTCGCGCAGGGCGCCATCCAGGAAGAGATGTTGGAGGCCTTCAAGGACATGGCGGACCCAAGGGCCCTCCTGGCCGCGGCACTATGGACCTGCACGACGTATCTCATCCTCTGGACAGTCCCCGAGCCCCTGTCCAAGGGCATCGCCGCGACAATGACTGCGGTACTCATTGCCTACCTGGGGGTGGATACCTTCTGGGGGCTCATCGCCGGATTCAAGCAACTCGTGGATGAGGCAGACCGAGCAACCACGTTCGAAGAGCTCCAGGAAGCCGGTGAAAGCTACGGGAGAGTGATGGGCCGGAACGCCGCACGTGCCTTCGCCATGCTGGCAACGGCGGCCATCGGCAACACGATGGCAGGCTTCGCTACGAAGGTGCCGAAGCTTCCTGGCTCCGCACAGGCTGCGGCACAAGCCGAGTCGCAGGTAGGCCTCTGGCTGCCCGCCGTGGCGGAGGTCGAGACGGTGGCGCTCGCGGGCGAGGGCTTCACCATCGCCCTGGCGCCCGGCGCGACGGCGATGGCCGCACAGGGTCACGGCGGGGGTGGGAAGGTCCAGATCCACCACATCGCCACGAACAAGAACGAGAAGTCCAGGCAGCGCGGTGGGCCATGGACTCCGCGATTCAGGAAGCTCTTCGCCAGGGCCGGCATGACGCTGAGAGACGTGGAGAACAAGGTCCCCATCCAGGGCCACAAAGGTCCTCATGCCGAGAAGTACCATCAGGCCGTGCACAGACGCCTGTATGAAGCGACCGAGGAGTGCACCAACATCTCCGAGTGCAGAGCGGCACTGAAGAATGCGCTCGACCGGCTGGCCCGGGAGATTGCAACGCCGGGCACGGAGCTCAACCGGCTCGTCACCCAGCGGGCGGCGCACTAGTAGACGAAGTAAATTCCCAACATCAAATTGACCTAACTTCGCGCGTCAAGGTCAATGTCGCTCAGTAGGAACTTGCGTCGGGCAACACCGGTCCATCGCCCACGTACAACCACACGTCGATTGACCATCGGGCCAACTACATCATCAAGGACATCTTGGTGTGTTACACATCTCTGTTCGGCTCCGTCGTCTTTGACAACGGCAAGCCATTTTTGATCTAGATGGAGCGCTCGCAGTGTTCCACGAACTTCGGTCTCATCGCTTTGTTCGTTAACATTGGCATCGAGTTCTTGACGCAAAACGTGCGATATTGTTTCTCGCACTCCGCTATGCAGAAGCAGTGATTCCCTCTCAGGATCGTCGTTGGTTCCAGACTTGTGGACTCGCGTCAACTCCACCTCGCCTAGGCTCTTATCGCTCGGCACGATGTTTCGCACCAGTTTGATTAGCGCTTGCCGATACCCATCATCGGGAACAAATGTGCGCAACTCCTGGGCTGCATTAGGGCTTGAATCAGAGACCTTGCGCACTACATCAAATAAAGCATCTGCAACGTTCTCTACCTCAATCTCCGACTTATCAAACAGCTCCATTTGAGCCGGCTCGACTAGTCTAATAGAAAAACGATAGCTTCCCGCGACGGCCTGTGTTGCACGTGCCTGAACTGCGCTCAGGATCTCTTTCTTGGGAAGGCCTCCACGCCTGAGCGGCTCGCGGCGCACCCACTCAGCTGTTCGGTAGAGCAGACTTCGTATTTCAGCGCTTTTGGATAGAGCAAGTTCAAGCGGGGCGGTGCCGTAACCAACTGATCCACCCCTTAGGCTGACAATTATCTCGTTTGAGGAGTACTCCATTCCGGCTGGAAGCGCCCTTTCGTCCCAGACGACCTCCAGAAGTTCTCGCAACTTGTTGACGCGCACGTCTGCTGATAGACGAGCAAACCGGCTGGTTGATGGGCATCCGTCAGGCGCAGGCGAGCCGTCGGGGTGCGTGATGCCCATCGGGCCCGGCTCCGGGACGCCACCACGGCCGATGATGGCGTCCCGAGGCCGAAGGGTTACGCGGCGAGTTGCGCGCGCTCGAGCACGCCGCGGACGAGCTCGCCGTCGACGAGCTTGCGCTTGAGGCGGGCGGCGTCGCGCAGGCACAACTGGGCGAGGCGGTCGAGCTCGCGATGGGCGCCCTCGCTGGCCTCGTGGAGCAGCGCGACGGCGTCACGAGGGAACAGCTCGCGGTCGCAGCCGGCCAGGCGCAGGCGGTGGCGCAGGTACTCGGCGGAGTCTTCGAGGCAGACGGGGGCGAGGTGCACGCGCGTGTGCAGACGTGACAGCAGCGGCTTGTGGAGGCTGGTGGCCAGGCGGGCTTCGAGCTCGGGGAGGCCGACGAGGACGACGGAGAGCAGGGGCCGGCTGTCCCAGTCGTAGTTGAGAAGGATATGCAGGTGCCCGAGCACGTCGGGGTGGAGCAGGTGCGCCTCGTCGAGGAGGAAGGCGGGGTGGACGCGGCTGGTGGCGAGCTCCTGCACGTGCGTGGTGACGGCGTGGAAGACGGCGGCCGCGGTGGCCTTCGCCTGCAGCCCGAGCGCCAGGCACAGCTGGCGATAGAAGTCGCGGCGGCCGAGCGTCGCGTTATGGCAGTAGCTCAGGCGGAAGCGCTCCTTTGGGAGGCGATGGCGCAGGGCGCGCAGGACGCACGTCTTGCCGACGCCGGGCTCACCGGCGACGAGGACGGACTGGCGCGACTCGAGGGCGTCGACGATGTCGGTGACGACGGACTCTTTCGAGGGAGGCAACCAGAGTTCGGCGTCGGGTATCTCCTTGGTGAAGGGCAGGTGGTCGAGGCCGAAGGCGGAGAGGAGTTGCTGGGACATAGTGGGGTTACTCCAGGTCGGGGGCGGTGGGGTCGAAGGGGACGGACGGAGCGGGCGGGACGGGGCTGCGTGCGCGGTGGGCGCGGGCATTGGCCTGCACGTCGAGCGGCTGCAACTCGAAGCTGCGGCCGTCGTGCTCGACGCGGACAGAGGCGGGCAGCCCTTCGACCAGACAGCTGGCGACATTCACCAGACGGCCAGCGAGAAAGCCGTGGCGCACCTCGAAGAGGCGGCCGTCAAGGCTGACGACGCCGTCGCGGGAGACGCGGCGGCGCGCCCGCACGGTGAGCGCCTCGGCCAGCTGCGTCTCGGAGACGAGGCGCGTCTGGTGGGAGCCCCAGACGAGGCCGGGCGTGTCGCCCATGAGCGAGGCGTGCGGCTGCGAGTGGTAGTGGCGGGCGAGGAAGGTGTCGAGGCGCCGCTGCACCTCGGCCAAGGGCAGCGAGCGGTCCAGGTGGTCCAGGCAGCCCTCGCGCAGCGTGCGCCAGAAGCGCTCCATCTTCCCGCGCGCCTGCGGGTCATAGGGCTTGGCGTGGACGAGGGCGATGCCCAGGCGCGGGCACGCGGTGGCGAGCGCCTTGCCGGAGTAGGTGGAGCCGTTGTCGAGGTAGAGCGTCTCGGGCACGCCGTGCTGGCGCGCGGCCCGCACCAGCAGGCCGAGCATGTCGTCCTCGCGCTCGGTGGAGCGCGCCTCGAGCGCGACGACGTAGCGGCTCCTGTCGTCGAGCAGTGCGTGGATGCGCAGCGGCTCCCACTTCGTGCCGCCGGTGAGCACCGGGCCATGGCAGACGTCGCCATGCCATAGCGCGCCGGGGTACGCGGCTTCCCAGCGTCGGCGCTCGAGCCCCTCGCTCGTGCCGCGCAGCGAGACGCGGTCCAGCCCGCGCTCGGCGAGCAGCCGCCGCACGGTGGCCGCGCTCACCGCGTCCTCGCGCACGCTGCCCTGGCGCACCAGCGTCGCGACAATCAGCTCCGCGGACGCGCTCGGGTGCTCGCGCCGCACGTCGCAGATGAGCTGCTTCTGCCGCTCATCGAGTGCCTTCGCGCGGCCCGCATCCTTCCGCGGCCGGGGCCGCAGTGCGGCGAGGCCGTGCTTGCGGAAGCGGTAGTACCAGCGCTCCAGCGTCGGCACGCTGAAGTGCCGCGTGCGCTCGGCTCCGGGCGGACGGAACTTCTGCCGCGTCAGCTCCCTCAGCGCGCCGCGCAACTCTCCGCGCGTCAGCTGGCGGTGCACCACCGGGCCGATGACCTGGCTGCGGAAGATGGCAATCTCTTCGCCGTGGTCCTTCGGGACAAGCGCGTCCATGGAGGTCTCCTTCCCGCCGCCGCGTCCATCGCGGTCTTCGCGGGAAGCTCTCCCCTCGCATCCGCCTGGGCCGCTGGGAGCGTGCCCAACGCGGTGGGCGCGGATTGCCCAGCCACTTCGCGGTGATGGCCATCAGCTCACATGGCGGGCTCCAGCGAAGGCTTGATGCGCGAGCGGCGTACCCCGCCACGCGAGCGGCGCGTGAGCGCAGAGTGCCTGCGCCGCGCGGGCCGCGAGCGCCCGGAGCCCCTCCGCCACCGCGCCGAGCGGGAGTGCGCCGAACAACTGCCGCGTCCCCAACTGCCGCGCCCACCTCGCGAGCGACCGCCAGCCCCGGGCGGAGTCCCCGCGACGCGTCCAGTCGCTGGTCCGCCGTCGCACCGCCTCGGCGCCGAGGCCGCACAGGGCCCACAGCGCCAGGGCGAAGGCAATCGCCTCCCCGCTGAAGTGCTTGCGTCGGCAGACGGACGGCGGCACCACGCGCATCACCGCGCCACAGGGCTTGCAGCGGTAGCGGCGACAGAGCACCACCCTGCATTCCGGCGCCCCGTCCGGAGTCGGCGGGCCACGCTGCTGGCGCTCGACGAGCCCATGCCCATGGAGGCCCAGCCCGCCGCCTTCGTAGGCCCCGCGCCCACACGCCACGCAGCGCTTCGGCCGGCCCTCGTCCACCGAGGGTGGCCAGTTCTTGACGTCGCCCTCGAAACGGACGACTCCTCGGGTGTCCCGGTTCTCTTTTCGCAGGGGTTTCCGGGGCCCGCGCATGAGGGTGTTGCCGCACCCTCTGCGCACCTTTCTTCCCGTCCTCCTGCCCGCCTGCTACCTCATCGGGCGTGGCGCTCCAGTTTCTCGCCGACGATGGGCGGGCGGCGCGACCCCATCACGCAGCCGGCTCGATTTCGGGCTCCGCTCCCTCAACCAGGGTGCGCGTCAACACTCATGGGTTCGCTGCGAGCGTGCAGAAGCGATGGATGATGCAGGCGGACGGCAGCGGACAGCACCGCAGATCCGCGCGATCTTCTTCCACGACAGCTCGGCGCGCTGCGAGCGGCGTCCCAGCCACTTGCGCCACGTGTGCACCACCTAGTCAAGGGAGCGCGTGGGGCTCCGCGTGGTTCCGCTGATTCCGTAGTACGTGTAATGCTCCCTCACCTTCTGCATGAGGCTGCGGCCCCGCTCGACGGGCTGCCGCATGCGTAAACGCTGTGGTTTGACGCTTGGCGATGTAGCGCATACCGTCTCGCCCAGTTCTTGTGATCATTGGGGGGCACCAGATGATGCGATTCTTCTCAGGCGAGTTCTTCCTAAACTGGATGGCCAATGGTGGTACGGCAGTGCTCCTCAGGAGTATTTGGGTTACTGCCCTTGTGTATCTGGGGGCCGTGGCACTGAGCGAAATCACGGACCCCAAGAGCATCTTGTGGGATTGGAGTTGGGAAAGCTTTCGCACTGCCATCCATGAAACCATCCACTGGATTGGAGCAATTTTCGCGGGCGCGTACGTCGCCCTCTATAGCCGATTTTCCTCGCAATGGACCTATCTGGCAGGCTTGTATAATCAAATCCTGCAGACGCAGACTCAGCTGCAGAACGCAACCGAGGCCCAAAAAGAAAACCTGGACTCCTGGTGGGCCGCGTTCATCGAAGACTCCATTGAGCTACATCTCGCAAGAAAAACGATGTTTTCGTATATAATTAATGATGTCCTCCATAATCGTGCCGGAGTGGTAACGGCCTTGGAGAAGGGAACTCACGAAGCTCGCAAGCGGCTAGAGAAGCTTGGATTTACGTGGCCGCAACCACCAAGCCAGTGACTGACGCGGTGAGAGGCCCGCTGAAAGGCCGTAAGGTGGCCCAAGCTTGTGGGGTGCCCGAGAAGTAGTCCAACATGGTCAGCGGCGGCGCCGCTTAAACCAATCGTGCATCCTGATTCGCGTCCACAATCAGGCGGAAGGATGGGCGTAGAGGCGGTTGTACTCGGGCCAACTCGCATCCACATGGGCGCGCAATTGGGAGCGGCGTTGCCTATCGCCGCACTGCAGATAGCGCGCGCTGAAGGCCCGAGCAGCAACTCGGTCTGATTGAGCCACGAGGCATGCGGCGAGGTCACGAGGACCCGGACGTGGCGGTAGCGGCACAGGAGGTGGCGCGTGGCCTACAGCGGCGCTCAAGAACCTGGATGTTGGGCTTCTCGTCCACGCACAGCACCACCTCTGCGCGCTGAGCAAGGGCCTGGGCCTGCTCGTAGCACCAGAGGACCGCTGCCGCCTTCTGGCGGAAATTCTCGTCCGGGGTAGGCGTCTTCCCGTACCGGCTACGGTGGGGCTGCAGTTCCGTATGCTTGAGGATGAACTCTACCGTGGAGTGCGACGGGTGGGCGATGCCGCGCTCACGGGCGACGCGCGCCAGCGAGCGTGTACTCCACTGGGTCATGTGCAGACTCACTCCCGCCGGCTCACAGCAGGCCAGTTGCTCCACTTCTACGAGTTCCAGAGGGAGATCCGCGATGGGCGGCCAGAAGGAGGAGCGTCCCAAACTACGAAGGCCCCTGATGCTTCGTAACGTCGGCACAAGTTCCAGATGCTGGTGCGGTCGAGACCGAAGTGCTCGACCAGTTCCTGCACGACGGTGTCCTGGGCGGCGATGACCAACAAAATATGCGCCCGGCGCTCCACGCGCTACTCGGTGCGGCCATCGTGCACCACCTCTTCCAGAAGAGCAGTATCCTCCTTCGAGATCTGGGTGAGTCGCGGAGGTCGTCTCCTCATCCAGGAGAGCTATTCATCCTCCGCGACTATTTCGACTTACTTCCGGACACTCCACTAGAGACCCACCCATGCGGCAACCCTTCTTCGAGCTCACTGACGATGTCCAGATTCCGGGACGCTGGCACCTGGACAGCCCTGTCGACAGCGAGGGGACCGAGGTTGAAGACACTAGACAGTTCAACAGGGGCAGACCCGTTCAGGTGCCGGGACGCTTGACCGTCCCCATCGAGCACGAGGGCAGGCCACTCGACTTCACCGAGACGAACCTAAAGACTCCGGTCGTCCACGCCAGAGTTGCTTCCATCTTCGCGGAGCTGGCCCTCGATGACGTGCAGCTCATCCCCGTCGATGTTCAAGGTCAGCCAGACCCGTACTTCATCCTCGTGGCCACGCGCCTCATCAAGTGCATCGACGAACAGGCTTCCAAGGTGCAGTTCTGGACGGCCGAGGACGGCCTGCCCCACAAGACAGGGAAGTACTACGCCGTGGACGACCTGCGCATCGACAAGTCGAAGGTAGGAGACGCCAGGGTCTTCCGTACGGAAGGCTGGGCCGGCACCCTGATCGTCTCCGACGATATCAAGGCGGCCATGGAACGCATTGGCGCCACGGGCGCGAAGTTCGTGGAGGTATAGCTACTGCCCACTGCGGGAGAAGCCCCCGCTGCTCGCTACCCCTCTACGTGTCGAAGCGAAAGGCGGTCTCCGCAACGGAGGCGCGCGCCGCGAACCGCTGGCAGAACGTCCTCAGCTCCGGATACGGGTCAGTCGGCAGGACTTCCCGGAACTCCAGATGCGTCACCAGGCAGTAGAGCGTGACCTCCAGGAAGCTCAGGTCCCGCTGGGGCGGCAGCGCGGCGAGCGCGGCGCTCGCGTTCTCCTCCAGCCACGCCATGGTGCTGACCAGGCTCTTTCGCATCTTCGCGTGGTGGGCACTGCCGTCACTGGCGCCGCCCACCTTCCCCATGATGAGGTTCACCTCCGTCGCCATGGCATGGAGCACCAACTCCTGCGCATTGGCGAGCAGCGGCGTGTCGAGGTCCTCCGGCCACACCACGCGGAGCCTGGGACTCGACTGCCGCCACAGCTCGCGACAGACGTTGAGCGCACCGAACCAGCTTCCGCGGGGCGTCAGCAGGGTCGGAATCTTGAACGCGGGGTTGCCGCCATAGTCCTCCACATCGGAGGACATGAGGTCTCGCATCACCCGCAAGGAGTAATCGACGCGCAGCTCCGAGGCGAAGATGCGCGTGACACGCGTGAAGCTCGAGCTCGAGCGTCCAACGATGACAGGCCTGGCGAGTTCTTCGAGCGCTGCGGGCATCGGTATTCCTCCACTCCAGTGAACGACACGCGTCGACCTCAGCTGACAGCCTCTGCTCCCTCACGGAAAGGTGATGACGACCTTTCCGAACTGCGCACCGCTGGCCAGGTACTCGAAGGCGGCGTGCGCCTCCGAGAACAGGAAGGCGCGGTCCACCAGCGGCCGCACGCCCCGGGCCTCCAGCGCCCGCCCCAGCGTCTCCAGGTCCTCGCGACTGCCCACGGAGATGGCCTGCAGCCGCACCATGCGTCGCAGCGCGCGGGTCAGGTCGAAGCGCACCGTGGCGCTGTCCAGGAAGCCTACCAGGCTCACCGTCCCGCCCACCCGCGTCGCCGCGATGGAGCGCCCGACGCCCACTCCACCGAGGACATCCACCACGTGGTCCGCCCCACGGCCCTCCGTCAGCGCCAGCACCCGGTCCTCCCACTCCGGCACCGTCCCCGTGTCGATGCCCGCTGCCGCCCCCAGCGACACGGCCCGCTCCAGCTTCGCGGGACTCCGCGAGGTGACGAGCACCCGCACCCCTGCCATTCGTGCCAGCTGGAGCGCGAACAGGGACACGCCCCCCGTCCCCTGGACCACCACCGTCTCCCCGGGCTTCACGCGCCCGGCCGTGAACAGTGCATGCCAGGCGGTGACTCCGGCAATCGGCAGGGTGGCGGCCTGCACGTCCGACAGGAAGCCCGGCGCGGCCACGGCGGCGTCCTCGTGTACACAGGCGTACTCTCGCAGCAGTCCATCCAGCGGGCCACCCAGCCGCCGCCGGGTCCCCTCCTCCGTGGGCTCGCCGCGCACCCAGTCCGGCACGTACGCCGGGATGACGCGGTCTCCCACCGCGAAGCGGCGCACCTCCGCGCCTACCGCCACCACCTCGCCCACGCCGTCGGAGACCGGCACCAGGGGGCGCGGGAAGTCGCCATATGTCCCTCGCAGGATGGCCAGGTCCCGGTAGTTCAGCGCCACGGCGCGCAGCTTCACCAGCAGCTCGCGCGGTCCCGGCACCGGCACGGGCCGCTCCGTCCGCACCAGGGACGCCAGCCCGCTGCCCTGGGTCAACTCGTAGGTCCTCATGTCCACACCATGCGCTCGGACCCGGGCTGCGGAAACGAACGTCGGCGCACGTCCAACGTGCAAACATGCACGGCCATGCTCCAGTGGGACGACCTGCGCTACTTCCTCGCGGTGCACCGCCACGGCACCCACGCGTCGGCGGGCCGTGCCCTGCGCGTGGCCCCCACGACCATCGGCCGGAGACTGGCCGCCCTGGAGGAGGCGCTCGGCGTGAAGCTCTTCCAGCGCACGCCCGCGGGGCTGGTGCTCGGTGAAGCAGGGCAGGTGCTGCGAGCCCATGCCGAGCGCGTCGAAGCCGAGGTGCTCGCCTCGGAGCGCGAGCTGACGGGAGCGGACCGGCGCGTGGCGGGCGCGGTGCGAGTCACCGCGGGCGACGGGATGGCCGTGCAGGTCCTCGCCCCGAGACTCCCGGAACTGCAGCGGCTGCACCCGGAGCTGCGGGTGGAGCTGCGCTCCGACAACCTCGTGCTGGACCTGTCCCGCCGGGAGGCGGACGTGGCCGTGCGCCTGTTCCGCCCCCGTGAGCAATCACTCATCGCGCGCCGTCTCTCCCCCTTCGCCTTCAACGTCTACGGCAGCGAGCCCTACTTCGCCCGGCGCGGACGTCCGACAGGCGTGAAGGACGCGGCCCGGCACGACTGGCTCGGCCCGGAGGAGGCGCAGGACGCCACACCTCCGGGCCAGTGGCTGCGGCGCCATGTCCCCGCCGCGCGCATCGTGCTGCGCTCCAATTCCACCACGGTCGTCATGGCCGCCTGCGCCGCCGGACTTGGGCTCGCGGTGCTGCCGGAGCTGCTCGTGGCGAACGAGCCCCGCCTCGTCCCCGTGCTTCCCCGCGCCGCGCTGCCCACCCGCGAGCTGTGGGCCGTCACCCACCAGGACCTGCGTCACAGCGCCCGGGTCGCCGCCGTCATGGACTGGCTCGCAAGGCTCTTCGCCACGCGCCCCGGCTGAGGCAGGGCACACCAGCCCCGGGCGAGGAAGCACCGTGGAATGAAGGTTCCTTCCACCGAGCGCCGGTCAGGGGAGCCCGCGCTCCCGCAGCCTCGGGCGAGGCCCTCCGTGGAATGAAGGTTCCTTCCACCAACGTCCGCCCGGTGAGCCCCCACCGCCAGCCCCGCTACGGCGCCCCGTCCCGAGGTCCCGCCTCCGGAGGCTTCGCCGACCGCGCCCGCTTGACCGGGAGCCTCCAGCCATAGCGAAGGGACAGGAGCCGCAGCCCCCCACCCAACACCATCCCCGCGAGCAGCGCCAGCCGGGGATGCCCCATCATGGACAAAGCCAGACACACGGCACTCGCCGCCAGCGCCGCCGTGGCGTTGTAGCCGGGCACGGCCTTCATCAACTGAGGCGTCTGTCGTGCGAGCACGTCCCGGATGACGCCACCTCCCGCGGCGGTGATGGCGCCCATGAGCAGCGCGGTGCCGGGGCTCAGCCCCACCTCCAGCGTCCGCTGAGTCCCGGCCACGGCGAACGCGCCCAGCGTCAGCGCATCCAGCGTCGCGAGCAGCCGCACCCCCGGGCCGTGCTGGAGCTCGAAGATGAACGCGGCGAGCGCCCCGGCCAGCGCCGCCGCGAGGTAGCCCGGCTTCACCAGGGCCAGCGGCGGCCCGGCCTGGAGCAGCGTGTCGCGGAGGATGCCGCCGCCCACGCCGGAGACGAGCCCCAGCACGAGGAACCCCATCAGGTCCATCTTCCGGCGCTCGGCCAGCAGGGCCCCCAGCACCGAGCCCGCGAACACGCCCACCAGGTCCACGATGAGCGTGCCCAGGGAGATGACCTCCTCGGGGACTTCCGGCGTCGGCAATTCGAAGGGCATGGCCTCGCGTCACCGTAGGGAAGCCACTACGCGGAGGCAACCCGGGCCGCCGGCGACTGGTGCGCCGGACTTCAACGGGCAGTGACTTCCTCCCACTCCCGGCGTTCTGCCATGGTGGGGTTCTTCCGTCCCCGCCGGAGAAATCATGGACCGCCGTCTCGGCCCCGCGTTCTTCCTTGGCTCCGTGTTGTTGCTCGGAGCCTGCAAGAAGTCCCAGGACCCCGCACCCGCGGCCCCCTCCCCGGCGGCACCGGCGGAGGTGAAGGCCGAGCCCGTCCCCGGGTACACCCTCTCCTACCTCCAGGAGGCGAAGCCCTCGGGCTGCACCTGGACGCGCCAGGATGCGTCAGGCGCGCGCAAGGGGCTCTTCACCGTGGACGCCGCGTGCGAGCGGCTCCGGCTGGCCTGGAGTCCGAACGGGCGTCAGGGCACGGTGGTGGACCGGGGCAGCGCTGGCACGAAGCCCCGCGCGTGGCAGGTGGACTTCGAGTCCGGCCAGGGCACCGCGCTCCCGCTCCCCGAGGCGGGCCACACGGACGCACTCGGCTTCGACCCGACGGGCCATGTCGTCGCGCTGGTGTCCCAGGTGGAGGAGCTGGTGCGCCGCACGGAGGGCGCCGACGAGTACTTCCTCTTCGAGGGCCAGCGCATCCCCATCACCCAGCCCGAGGGCGGGCCCGGCCTGGCGCACGCCTTCCGCCGCGAGGGGGACGGGTGGAAGCGCATTGAAACAGTCGCCACCGTCTACGAGTCGGACGCGGCGGCGGGCACGGACGCGCTGGCGACGGCGGCCACGCTGGTGTCCTCCACGGCGGGAGTGGACCTGGACGCGCCGGCGGCGGCCGAGCTGCCGGAGGGCAGCCAGGAGGCGGCCCGGCTGGACGCGGTGGTGCCGGACAAGGGCCACTCGCAGATCGGCGGCTGGGTCTCCGTGGAGACGCATGGTGGCCCCCTGTACGCGTGGAAGGCCGCGGGCGAGCTGCCCGTGCTGATGCCGCCGCTGCGCTGGGAGGTGAAGGACCGGCTGGTGGAGCCGGAGGAGCTAGCGCTGACGTCCTCGCAGGGCATGGTGCTCCGGGTGCGCGGGCCGCTGCTGCTCGTCGCCGCCGACCAGGCCGCGCGCATCTATGACACCCGGACGAAGCGGCGCATCGCCACGCTGGATGGCGTGCACGACGCGCGCTTCTGGCCGCGGCCGCGCACCGTCACCGCCTCGGCGGGCCCGGACGCGGCCACCGCGCAGTAGCCGCGCCTCGGCGCCTCAGCGGGTGCCCAGCGTCGCCATGAGGAGCGCCACGTAGCCGCCGCCGCACACGACACAGGAGAGCACCGGCCCGGCCAGCGCTCCGAGCGCGGCCTTGCCCCAGCTCGTGCGGTGCAGGCCCTGGTACGCGACGACGCGCACGCCGATGGTCCAGAAGGGCGTCACGTACATGCTGCAGATGGGAATCAGCCCCATCAGCAGGGGCGCCTGGGAGAGCGCGTTGCCCCGCAGCGTCACCGAGAAGGGCGCCTCGGTGCCCGCCATCTTGAGCAACAGGTGGTCCACGGAGGAGCTCAGGAGCGTGGCGATGAGACCCATGACGGGCGCCAGGACAATCCACGCGCCGAACATGCCCGCCATGACCATGCGGAACCCGGTGGGCGACACGTTGTCGCTCTCCATGGCGGAGTCCGGCACCGGGAAGACGGACATGAAGGCCATGTAGACGAGCGCGGTGGTGAAGATGCTCACCAGCGAGCACAGCATGGCGAAGCCCATCGAGCTGCCGATGGAGCCGTCCTGCCGCATGCCCGCGAAGGTGGGCATGGGGCGGAACATGACGTCCAGGCAGGTATCCCAGAATGCGCGCAGCGTCCCCAGCTCGTCGCGCCGGTCCCACGGCAGCGCGCCCGCGGGGATGCGGCCATGGCAGGTGGCGCACAGGGGCTCGCCGCGCTCGCTCTGCCGCAGGCACTTCGCGCACGCGAAGCTGCCGCAGCGGCCACAGGCATGCAGGCTCGCCAGCTCGGGGTGGACGGCGCAGACGGGCTCCGAGGCGCCCGGCACGGCCTCGCGCAACAGCGTGTTGCCGCACACGCCGCAGGACTGTGCGCCGGGGACGACGAAGGACTGACAGTGGGGACAGGGGATGTTCATGAACGTCCCCATCCTCGCATGAAGGCGCCGGACACCGCGCGCGTGGGGATTTTCACCCTTCGTGGAGCCCGCTTAAGAAAGGAGCCATGAGACTCCTCATCGCCCTCCTCGTGTTGCCGGGAATCGCCTACGCGCAGGAAGAGCGGTCCGCGCCCGCTGACGGAGGCACGGTCAGCAAGTCCTCCGCCGAGACGAAGCAGCCCGCCCCCCCGGACGACCTCCTGCGGAGCGAGGGCGCCCAGGCGTTCCTCGAGCGGCCGCCGGATCCCAGGGACGTGCTGCCGTTTGGCGCGGGGATGACGCGCCCGGAGAGAATCAGCGGGGACCTGCCCCAGCCGACGCCCGAGGCTTTCGCCGAGGGCGCTCAGGGCACCGCCCTGCTCAAGTGCACCATCTGGGCAACAGGGGAGGTGACGCGCTGCCTGTTGCTCCAGCCGCTGGGCCACCTCGAGATGGATGTCGCCATCATGAAGGCGGTGAAGAAGTGGCGCTTCAAGCCGGCCACCTTCAGGGGCCATCCCGTCTCGGTGAGCTACACCTTCGGCTATAAGGTGGAGGAGCCCCCGAAGCAGCGCTGAAGCTACTGCTGGCGCGGCTTCACCAGCCCGTGGTCATCCGGCACCGGCCCGGAGGCGCCCCGCTCCACCGCACTGGGCCGGCTCGCGGAGGGCACGGGCGCGGACTCCCGCGCGCGGCGGGCCTGCCGGAGCGCGGCCTTCGCCTCCGCCTTCTGCCCCTGCGCGCCCGCGCGCTTCGCCAGCGCCTCCCACAGCTCGGGTGAGTCCGGGTGCAGCTCCACACCCGCGCGCAAGAGGCCCAGCCCCACCTGCGCGGACTCCGCCTCGCCCACCCGCTTCATCAGCCCGGCGGGAGACAGGGAGCTGCTCCCCTGCGGGGTGGCCAGCGCCTCGCGCAGGTGCGGCAGCACCTCCTTGTCCCGCTTCGCCGCCAGCAGCCCCTGCGCCAGCGCCACCCGCGCGTCCACGCTCTTCGGCTGCAGCTCCACCGCCACTTCCAGCCACTTCAGCCGCGCCGCCGTCTGCTTCTTCAGCGCGTGCCCCTCGGCCAGCCGCAGCAGCTCGTCCGAGTAGTCCGGCCGCACCTCGGGGGACGCGGCCGCCGCCGTGCGCAGCGAGGCCAGCAGGCGCTCCGGGTTCTTCATCTCGTCCAGCCGCTGGCGCTTGAGCGGCGGCAGCTCCGCGCGCTTCCAGCTGGTGACGAAGCGCAGCAGGTCCTCGCGCAGCGGCCCGCCGAAGCGCTCCGTGTCGGGCACGCCCTGCGCGTCGCACGCGGCCAGGTAGTCCGAGAAGAAGGACAGCGGCCCCTCGGCCGGGTACGTCCGCAGCCGCTCGGCGCCGTGGGCCTTCTCCAGCGTGCGCGCCATGTGCGCCCCCACGCGGATGAACACCGAGCCCAGGCGCGGGTCATGCCCCCCGCGGATGCGCTCCAGCGCCGCGCGCGAGTCCTTCGCAATCTCCTTGCGGCTGAGCATCTCCGACACCTGGGTGAAGGCCCCCGGCAGGTCCGTCTCCTCGGGCAGCGAGCCCGGCCCGCGCGTGGCCCACTGGTGGTACGCCAGCCCGTAGCTCGCGATGCGGCCCAGCCCCTCGTACACCACCGAGTCCACGCCGTCCGCCAGGTGCGCGTCGCGGCGGGTGACGCCGTCCTCCAGCACCTGCTCCATCAGCCGGATGGACAGCCGGCGCAGCCGCTTCGCCTCGCCCTCCACGTTGGTGGCCAGCGCAATCACCGTGTCCTCGGCGGGGAACATCACCAGCAGCGTGGTGGTCTCCGGCTGGCCGCCCGCGTGGGCCACCAGGTAGTGGCCGCGCAGCGGGTAGGTCGCGAAGCCCATGCCGTAGTCGGTGAGCCGTCCGTCGGCGGTGGCCATGGACGCCTGCATCCGGCCCATCGTCTCGCGCTTCACCAGCGTGTGCGCCACCACCGCGCGCCCGAAGCCGAGCATGTCGCCCACCGTGGCGCGGGTGCCGCCGCCGCCGAAGCGGCTGGACACGTCCAGGAAGCGCGACGGCTTCAGCGCGCCCCCCTGCAGCCGGTAGCCCGCGGCCTGGTGCTCGTCACGCGTGGCGGTGATGTCCAGGTCGGCGTGCGCCATGCCCGCGGGGCCGAAGACGTGCTCGCGCAGGTAGTCGCGGTAGGACTGGCCGGACGCCGCCTCCACGGCCGCGCCCAGCAGGTTGTAGCCCCACGTCGTGTACAGGTAGCGGGTGCGCGGCTCGAAGGCGAGCGGCTTCTGGGCGAAGACGGCTACCGCCTCCGCCGTGCTCACCGCCTTCACGTTGTTGCTGGACGCCGTGCCGTCATAGGTGGGCACGCCGCTCAGGTGCCCCAGCAAGTCGCGCACGGTGACGGGCCACTGCTTCGCCGGGTAGCCCGGCACCAGCGTGGAGATGTCCGCGTCCAGGCTCAGCTTGCCCTGCTCCACCAGCTGCATCACCGCCACCGCGGTGAAGGACTTGGTGACGGACGCCATGCGGTACGTCGTGCGCGGCGTCGCGGGCAGGCGGCGGGCCACGTCTCGCTGGCCATAGGCACACACCCAGCGCTGTCCGCCGCGAGTCACGCCCACGGACATCCCCGCCACGGGCCCCTGGGACAGCTCGGCGCGGACGATGGCATCCAGCTCGCGCTGCACTTCCGGAGCAAAAGAGGCGTCGGCCCCCTCACCCGCGGGCTCGCACACCGGAGCGCCCCGAGGGGCCGCCAGCGACGCGGGCCCCAGCAGCAGCAGGACGGCGGCGGCGAGGGACTTCAGGAGCGACGGGCTCATGGTGCGGCCTCAGCGGTGGAAGTCGACGGCGAGGACGCCGCGGGCCGCAGCATGGCCACCTTGCGGGTGGCGGGAGGCGTCTCCACCCACGCGCGCAGCAGCGCGTCGGTGACGAGGTGGCCGAGCACGTCCAGCCCCTTGCTGCGCGGGTGCACCAGGTCCTCGTGCATGAAGCCCGCCTTGTGGAAGCGCGCCAGCGAGCCCTTGCCGCCCATGGCGCCGTACATGTCGAAGAAGGCGCAGCCCTCGGCCGTGGCCACCTCGCGCTCGGCGGTGACGACGGCCTCCAGGAAGGGGCGCGCCTTCAGCGGGTCCTTCGCCTTCGGGCCCTGCACCGCGTCCATGGGGCCCACCACCATGCAGGCGCTGTCCGGCGCGGCCTCGCGCGAGCGGCGCAGCAGCGCCCGCAGGTCCGTGCGCAGCTTCTCCAGGTCCATCCGCTTCCACTCGATGCGCTTGGACTCGTTGCCGCCCAGGAAGAAGAGCAGCAGCCGGGGCGCGCGCTCGGCGAGCTGCGCCCGGAGGATGCCGTCGTCCATGCGCGCGTAGAGCCCCGCGTCCGCGGACGGCACGCCCAGCATGTCCAGGACGATGCCGGGGCGCGACTGCTGGAGCACCACCCCCTGCACCACCGCGCCCTTCCCCTCCGCCACCACCTCCACGGACTTCGCGCCCGGAGGAAGCTCGAAGCGGGTGATGCGCGCCGCGCCGTCTCCGGCCGGCTCGGTGCGCGCCAGCACCTGGCCCTCGCTGGACACGGTGAGCGCGCCCGCGCGCGGGACGTCCAGCCACCACAGCGTGCCCTGGGACTCGCCCTCCACCGTGAAGCGGCTGCGCGCCTTCGCGGTGGTGGCCACGTGGTACACGCCGGCGATTCCGAAGGGCAGCGGCGGCGCGCGCAGCTCGCCCAGCGTGCGCGGCTCCCACCCGCCGCGGCTGTAGCCGGTGCGGCTGCGCCCGCCGTACGGCGCCATGCGGTCCACCAGCAGGAGGCCCCGGCCCGCGCTCCCGAAGGCCTCGCCCAGGTCATCCCGGAGGATGTCGACGATGCGGTCTCCGGCGATGAGCGAGTTGCCGAACGCCTCGATGACGGTGGGCCGCGAGGACGTGCCCGCCGCCAGCGCATCCAGCGCCTCGAAGAAGGGCGCCAGCGCGGTGCGCGCGCAGCCCGAGCCCTCCGGCGCCACGCACGGGTCATCCACCTTCGCCCCGGGCGCCCCGAGCTTCTCCACCAGCTCCTGGATTGCCTGGGTGCGTGCAGGGCGAGCAGGCATCCGTCGCACGGACGTGGGCTCGGCCGACGGAGCCACCACGACAGGCGCAGGTGTGGGTGTGGCCTGGGGTATGGAAGACCCCACGGACGCGGTGGGCGCCGGAGCAGGCTCGACGGTGGCTGTGCTCGTGAGGCGCCGTGGCTCTGACCCGATTTCGCAGGCGGCCAGCAGCAGGCTACTTGCGAGGACAGGGAACCAGGCCCGCCGTCCACCCCACCGGACTTCCGAAGACGTCATGCGCCAGGCAGCGTAGACGAAACCCCCTACCCGCGCATGTTCCCGGCCAGCCCTGCCGCCTCCCTGCTCGCTGGAGAAGTCCGCCCCCAGCGGCGGACTTGGCGCCCGCGCCAAGGCCTCCGATTCATCCTGGACAACACAACTTCCGGGGGAGGGCCCTGCAAACATGCAAGGTCAAGCCACGAACATCGTCCCTTCACTTGGGGCACCAACGCCCCAAATTATCCGTCGCTCGTTATGGAGAAACCAAGAAACAGGGTAGCGAACTGGACGCGGATGCATCGGAGGTTCGGCGACCATGTGCGCAAGCTGAGAACCTCCCGGGAGCTGACGCAGGAGTCGCTCGCCGAGCGCAGTGACCTCTCCGTGGATGCCATCCGCCGCATCGAACGCGGCTCCTTCTCACCGTCGCTGGACACGCTGGGCAAGCTGTCCGTGGGACTGGACGTATCACTCAAGACGCTCTTCCAGGGCTTCGAGCGCGAGCGCACCGACGCCGTGGCGGAGATCTGCGACTTCCTCACGCAGCGCTCGGGGCGGGAGGTGCAGCGCGCCTGGCGCGTCATCCAGGCCCTCTTCGAGGAGCGCTGAGCCTCACCGCTTCCGCGACGCGTGGTGCAGGAGCGCGGCGCGGCTGGACACGCCCAGCTTGTCGAAGACGTGCTGGAGGTGCTTCTTCACCGTGCCCAGCGAGCAGTGCAGGTCCTCGGCGATGAGCTGATTGTCCCAGCCTCGCAGCACGCCGGCCACCACCTCCACCTCGCGCGGGGTGAGCTTCTCCCTCCAGGCCTCTGGAACCGGCGTGGCGTGGGGCGTCTCGCGCAGCACCAGCGCCCAGTGGCGCCGGCCCATCAGGTCCGCGGGCAGCGGCACGTAGGTGACGCCCAGGTCCATGTCCCGGCCCTCGCGGCGCCACGCGTCCGGCGGCGGCGTCTCCAAGCCGGGCGTGCCCGCCAGCGCGGCCAGGGGCGCCAGCAGCGCCAGCGGCAGCCCGCCGGGTCCGCGCTCCAGCGGAGAGAACCAGCGCTCCAGGAGCGCGGTGGCGTGCGCGGTGCGCATCACCTCGCGCGCGGGCGGGGCGAGCACGATGCACTCGCCGCCCTGGTGGTGGAAGAGGGTGTCCAGCAGGTCGGCGCGGCGGGACTCCTGGCCGAAGAGGCGGCAGTTGCGCACGGTGCTGACGAGCATCGGCGTCAGCCGCTGGAGCAGCGCGCGGTCCTTGTCGGAGAAGGGCCGCTGCCGCTCGCGGTACAGCGTGAGGCCGCCGTGCCAGTCGCCACGCGGGTCCAGCAGCACCGACATGACATGCTCCATCGGGAAGCCGATGTCATGGCAACGCTGGTACAGCTCGGTGCGCTCCAGGGCGCGGGGGGCCACCATCTCCGAGTCGCGCAGGACGATGTTGGGCTGATGGACGACGGCCTGGCGCACGAAGTCCACGGCGGACAGCTCGGCGTAGTGGGTGACGAAGGTCTCCGGCATCCGCGTCACCACCCAGTCGTAGCCGCCGGGCAGCTCGGGCTGGGACACGCACATGGCGGCGCAGTCGGTGGGCAGCAGCCGGGCCATGAGCCCATACGCCTGCTCCAGCACCTCGCCCAGGTTCAGCGAGCTGCCGAGCACCTCCACCATCTCGAGCACGAGCTCCTGCTCACGAGAGTCCAACCGCAGCGACGGACCCGCCATGCGACACCTCCGGCCCGGGACGGAGGGGTAACATACCACCCCGGGGCGGCGTCCAATTCCGCCCGGTGGAGACCGTCCTGCCGCTGACTCGCCCTGCCCACCTCCGGACCCGCCTCACGCTGGCAGTGCTGGCGGTGCTCGTGCTGCTGCTGGGCCTGGCCTCGCGCTCGCGCTCCATCCCCTGGCCGGCCTTCTTCGCCGAGTACGCCGGGGACACGCTGTGGGCGCTGCTGGTGTTCCTGCTGCTGCGCTTCGTGGCTCCGGCGCGGCCGGTGTCGCACGTGGCGGGCGCGGCGCTGGCGTTCTCCTTCGCGGTGGAGTTCAGCCAGCTCTACCAGGCGCCCTGGTTGGATGCGCTTCGCCGGACGCTGCCGGGGCGGCTGGTGCTGGGGGCGGGGTTCCTGTGGAGCGACCTCGTCTGCTACTCGGTGGGAGTGGTGGCGGGCGTGGCGCTGGACCGCAGGGTGCGCCCGCGCCCGGCTCCACCCGCGTCTTGGAATCAAAGCCACAGGCTGAAGTGACCCTGGCTCGCCGCCGTAGGGGAGGGGCTCTCTATACGGAGGCAATGAGCAGCTCCGCTCTTCAACTGGCGGGGCCGCCATTGCGGGTCAGGCTTCCTCGTCCGGCAGGAGCGTGCGGAGCAATTCGTCGTCAGGACCCAGCGGGCGCCAGCCGGGCGGGGGCGGATTTGCTCGCAGGGCAGCCATCACCTGATCGGCTCGTCCCTCATACGAATCAGGTATGTAGGCCGACCATGAGCCGAGCGCCTTCGCAACCTGGAAGCGGGGGCCGTCATCCATCACGGCCGGCCACCCGCTGGGAAGGTTCTGGGACAACAGGCGCACAAGCACATCTCGGACAAACCGCGTGACGCGCTTGCGCTGCTCTGCCTCGGCGAGGAGTCCGCTCAGGATCTGCACACCGGCGACGTCATCCTTGCCAAGCTCCTCGGCTAGCTCTACCCATGGGACGGCTGGGCGTGCGTCGGCAAAGGCCGTGAGCGAGTCGTACCCGCGCTCACGGACGCGCTCATACAGGCGGGCCTTCCAGTTCCCCTGCCACGAACGTCCGTCGGTCATCGACTTCGCCCCTTGGTGAACTTCATCGGGATGTCGTAGAGCTTCATGTTCTCCGCGACGATGTTGAGGATCTCGTTGCGGGTCAACATCCGGCCAGTCTCTCTCTCGGCCTTGCCCAACAGCCGCATGATCATCCGGTTCCACTCGCCGGGCCACGTGCGCCCAAGCTTCCAGTTTCCCCCACCATGAATCGCTTCGTGGCGCGCCTGCTCCAGCCGGACGCAGAAGTTGTCGATGTCCATGTCACCCTTGAGGCCGCGCTGCTCGAACCACTCCCGGTTCTCTTGCGGCAGGACGTGGTGCTTCGGATGCTCTGACATGCCCGCCCCGGCTTTACCCGTCTCATGCATGCCGCGCACCTCGGGACTGTCTCCCAGCGCTTCGCGTAGCCCCTCCGGCAGGTCACCGCTCGCCTGCGCCATCATCACCTGCCCACCGTGGATGCGGACGGCGGAGCCAACGGCGGGGATGGAGATGACACCCGCTTGCACGAGGCGCCGAATCATCTCCACCCACTCGGCGGAGACGACCACCTGCGAGCCGGACGTGACACCGCCGGAGCCCATGGCGAGACTCACCCCGACCGTGGCCGGAGCGGCAGGCGGAAAACGGGGCAGCGACATCTTCAACGCCGACATCATGGTGAGCATCTCCACCCACTGCGCCACGGCCAGGGTCCTTCCTGCATTCTCCATGGCTGTACGTGCCCCATGGCTGATGGAGTCGAACTCGCGGGTCAACTGCCCCATCAACCCGGGCATGGCCAAGGCTGCGTCCTCGACCTGCTCGGGGTCTCCTGACGCGAGCGCCGCCATGACGGGCGCTATCCGCTGCTGCACCCGCTTCAGGTCCACGAGCAGCGTCTCAACGCCGTAGGCGGGGCACTCGCGAAGCACGACATCAGAGAGGGTGAGGAAGTCGAGCCATGCCGCAAGCAGCATGGAGCCGAACATGGCCGACTGAAGGCGAGGCCCTGTCATCCGGAGGATGCCCAGTTCCATGTCCGCGTCGCCGACTTCCTCGGTAGCCACCACCCACTCCGTCGTGCTGCGGAGCGTGCCACGCAGCCAGTGCAGTTGTTGGGAGCCGAAGTCCAGATAGCGCGAAAAGGCCCCGTTGAAGCCACTCAGGCCCCGTCCGCCCAGGCTTGTTGGCGGACGGCTGGCCAGCTTCGAGAGCGCGCTGGTGATGTTGTCCGTGGAGCCCTTCACGTCATCCACGGCTTCGAGCACGGCATCCCGTACCTGTGCGGCACTCGCGGCTGGGGTGCCCGACATGCCGCCCGAGGCCGCTCCCGTCACATCCGCCTGTTGCGCTTTGCGCCGCGTCAGCCGGCGCTGGAGCCCATCCCCCGCGAACGAAGCGCAGGCGGTGAGGAGCACGGCGATGCACAGCAACAGTGCGTTAGCGCGCATTGTCCACCCCCAGGCCCACAGAGGCGAAAGCCCCCGGACGTAGAGTTCCTTCCGCTTCGGGGAAGAGCAGCGTGCCGGCCGTGCCCATGGCGTAGAGCTTCCCTCCGAGGAAGCGCCACCGCACCTCCGCCGCGCCGAGATAGCGCGCTCCAGGCTGGCCCATTCCCACGCCTAGCCCCTTCACGGACAGTTCCAGGTTGCGGCGGAAGAGCTGCACCGCGACGCGCCCGTCCACGTCGAAGCGACCCCAGGTGAAGACCTCTGCACCCAGCGACAGCTTCAGGTGCTTCTGGAGCCCGCCATAGCTGACGGCGTCCCATCCGACTTCCGCCTCGGCGTAGAGAGAATAGCCGTCCGGGAAGGGGGCATCCGCCAGTGGCATGCCGTCCGCGCCCGCTGCCCGGAAGCGCGCCAGTTCGTAGTCGGGGCCGAAGACGCCCTGCCGGAAACCTCCGTGCTGTCGACGTCCCTCCAGCCGCAGCTTCATGTCGAGCGTGGACGTCAGCACGTCCAGTCCCGCGCCCACCACCGCGCCCCATGCGCCGCCTTCCCCGGGCCGTCCTCCCCAGCCCGCGGACACGGATGCCTCGTACGTCGGACGAACCAGGAAGACGACCATCGCGTCCAGGTGCGCCAGCGTCAACGAGGGCGCGCGTCCTCCGGCATGCCCCCAGTCATGCACCGCCGACAGTGCCAGCGTGTAGCAGGCCAGCTCACGCGACTGGCCGAAGAAGACCTGCTCCAGGTCCAGGGAGAACTCCGCCCCCATGAGACGCGCTCCCAGCACGTCCGAGACGAAGGCGTCCGTATAGAGTGGCCCCATCGTGCCGAGGAGGAAGCCTCCTGCAGGGTGGTAGTCCGGGTTCGTCCGGTTGGAGTAGCGCCGCACGAGATGGCCGGACAGGAGGCTGTAGTTCTCCAGCCCTCCGAACCACACGGCCAGAGGCCCGGTGTCGGAGCCCAGCTTGAGACCGCGCACGAGCTGTCCCCAGTCGGAGAGCGTGTCCCAGTCCTCAGTTCGAACGACGCTCGCGCGCTCACCTCCGCCCCACAGTCGCAGCCGCACCGGGGCACCCACGTTGACGCCAAACTCCGCGCCACCGTCGATGATGAACGTGGTCTCGACCTGCGCGAAACCCTCGTCATGGCCCACCCCCATGCGAGGCAGCAACGCCCACGTCGTCGCCTCCAGGCGCGTCAGGTAGTGCCACTGTCGCGGCGAAGGCCGCATGGCAGGCTCGGCCGTCTCCTGCTCCACGGTAGGATTTGCTTCCTCCAGTGACTCGATAGCCGGGGACTCCTCCTGCTCGGGTGGGATGGAACGCTCGTCGCTCTCCTGCGTCCACGCGACGCACGGCAAGAGCAGCAGCAAGACAGCGGCCCGACTTCGCTTCACGCGCACACAAGCCTCCTGTGGAAGTCACCACACGGGAACCAAAAGGCACGCGTCTGACGTCCAGTTCGGCGAGGCGGAGCCGGGCCGGTTGCCAAGTGGCAGTAGCCCGCCGTGAGCCGTCTCGCGGCGGGGCTGTCTCCGTCGAGAGTTCATCAGCGAAAGGGCTCGTAACCACTGAGGATCACGACCCCTTTCAAGTGGAGGCGGCGGGAATCGAACCCGCGCTGGCGGATTGGGTCCCTACTCGGGCCACAGGCTGACCGCCCGGTCTTCCCTCTGAAAATGGGAGTGACTTCCCGCCCGAGTGAGTCCAGGACCGTCCATTGGAGTTGGTTCTTTTTTGGTCCCTGCGGACCCATCAACCCATCGAGGCTGGAGCCGTCCCAACCGGAACGGAGGTACGCGGGACCTATGAACGGGTGTGGCGCCCATCCTGATCACGCGGCGTACTGTACCTCCGCGCGCAGCGGCGCGAGCATGAGGGGCATGGCGGCGGTCCAGCGCTCCAAGAGTACCAGGGCGCGCAGGTCCAGGATGTGCTGGCCGGACTCCTCCTTCCAACGCGTCCCCGGGCGCTTCATGCGCAGGGCGACCAGCGACTTGCAGGTGGCCTCCACGTTGCCGCTGCCAATGGGCAGCCCCCGCGCTCGTGCCTCCGCGTAGTGCATCCGCTCGCCGTGGTTCTCCAAATAGGTGAGCGCCTCGTGCACCGGCCGCCGGTCGCCGAGGACGACGTCCAGCTTGCCGCTGGCGTGCAACGCACTGACGATGGTCCATACCGCCCCGGGCGCGTTGAGCAGCGACAGCTTCCACTTCTCACACAGCGCCGAAGCCCCTGCCTCGCCTGCCATCACGAGCGCTGCGGCCCCAAGCTTCTCCATCAGGTGCCAGAAGTCCACCAGCCGCACCACCTCACCGGCCGCGGGTGCGTGGGCGGTCAGCGACTCGTCCAGCAAGGCGTGCAGTTCGGGAGCGCCCTCGGTGAGGGCGACGACGTGCAGGGCAGGCTGCCTGGAGACGAGCACCTGGACATCGCGGGCCAGGCCCGCGGCAAGCCCTGGCGCATCGCCATGAGACATGCGGCCTTAGCGCACGCTGCCCAGCGAGTCGCCCTGCTCGTCATGGAAGGTGAGGCAAGCGGTGTAGGCCATGCGCCAGACGACGTCCACCGGACGCCGGGGCGCGCCCTTGCGAGGCCGCCCCACCGGACGCGGCCTCAGGTCCTCCATCGGCACCGCGACCCGGTCCATGCTGACGCTCACGCTGTGCGTTCCTTCGGGCACCGGCTGAGCTTCGGCCAGCACTGCCTCCACCCGGGGCCGCTGCTGGTCGTACAGCGCTCCCATCTGGTGGCCCATCCGCTCGAACGAGGAGCGGCAGTGGGGCAGCACGCCCACCTGGCGCGCCGTCGCTTCCGCCTCGCGCGAGGGCCCCCGGGCCAGCAGGTACGCCATGGGCACCGCCGCCTCGGGCAGCCCCCATCGGCCACGCACCCAGCGCGCAGGCCGACGCTGTCCACCCTGGGCCCTTTTTTCACCCCCACCTGCCGATAGAGGCTTCGCTCTATTTCGACGGGGCCTTGCCGCGTCTTGTACGTCGCCGTGTACCGGCCGACCCGGGCGTGGAGCTGGCCTGCGAGTTGGAGACGGGGGGCGTCGACGTCGTAGCCTCGAAGCAACCTCCGCTTTGCATCGCGCTGCAACGCCTCGGCGACCTCATCGATGGCCTTCAACGCGCCATCCGGGTCCACCTCCCCGAAGCTCTTCCCCGCCGCGGCCTCCTGCCGCAGCTTCGCCTCCATGGCCTTGAGCAGCTGCGCAACTTCCTCCGGCACCTCAAGCGTCACCTTCGGCACGTGCACACCTCCGTCGAGGCCCCCACCCGCAGTCTCGCACCTTGCCGATGACCAGGCCCACGGCCGCTCGATGGCCTGTTAGCTCATCCAACGCTCAGGATCGGATCCAGACCCTTTCGAAGCGACGAGATTGCAAGTCTGACGCTTGATGGCGGCACTGCGTCAGGCGCTAGAAAATTCATTGTCCACCCAATCTGACGTACCTTTTCCTGCGGGCGCGACCGTCACGTTAGGTGCAGGCCGCACCGCACGAGGGGAACATGAATCGCTCAGTCCATGATTGCCAAGGGGCAGTGAGAATACTCGTCATGCTGCTCATGCCGATGCTGGCAGGCTGCTCCATCTTCTCTCCCTATGCCGTGCCCCAGCGCAGGGTCAAGCTCAGCGAGCACGAACGGTCGGACGGCGGGGATAGCTCAGTCGCATTCTCTACCTCTGGTGACCTACGACTTGCCTTTCTCCGCGAGGAGAACGCCAAATCCGTTTATTGCGCCGAGCCAATGCCCGATGTCGCGCTTGGCTCCGAGCAGTCCGGCTCTGGTTCTCTGAGCGCTGCGGCCTCCCTTACACAGTCTGCATCCGCTGCGAACAGCGCGGCTCTGTCAGAGGAAAACGAAGCACTCCGTAAGGACCTGCGTGACGCCATACTAGCTTATGAGGAGGCCACGGAACGTCGGTACAATCGGTCAGTTTCTTCGAACCTTTCAAGCTCCACTTCGAGCAATGCCTCGCTCAATCTTCAGGCCACCTACAAGCTCGCAGTGACGGTCGCCGAGTTGGGAGGGAGGTCGCATCAGGTATTGCTTGCTCGTGAATTTCTGTACCGCCTTTGTGAAGCGAGAGCAAACGGCTTCTTCACCTCCCAGCAGGCGTACGTCGAACTGCAGGTCAATGCCCTGAAAATGATCCAGAGCATCGCCATGCCTGCTCGTCCTTCCGCGAACGCCGAACGTGCGGAACTCGTGAAGAAGCTGAACGAGTACGTGACGACGCAGACAGAGCTTTGCAAGACGCAGCAGTCGGCGTGCACCACCGCCGCTGCTGATGATGCGGCTAAGAAGGTGTGCGCTGCCGCCTTCAACAAGTGCGTGAGCGCCATCGTGACACCGAAGCTCCCGGCCGAAGAGCCTGAAGACAAGGCCAAAAGACTTCAAACTCCTTCCGGTTGGGAGTTCGAATTGACTGTTCCAAAAATCAACGAGCCTCTAGAAGTGTCTGGACGTCATTGAAACCTTACCAAGCCCTGATATTGATACGAAAGGCGATTTCACTCCAGCGTTCGAACTAACTGTTCCAAACTTCAATAACGGGCAAGACGTCTTACGGCGAACTGGAAAGTCCACCATGAAGAAAATTCTGCCATTTCTCCTGCTCGCGCTGACTACAGGTTGCCGACCTTCGGTCGGTGACCCTTGTGATCACAGCGACGAAGTCTGTAGCGCAGACAGTACCGGCCTCGTCTGTGAAAACGGGCGACTACGGATGGTGGATTGTGCGCAGGGCTGCATGGAGTGGTCTGATAGGGGTATCGTCTGCGTCGACTATGAGGCACGGGGTGGCGACTACTGCCGCCTAGCCGATGAGGGCAGGAGACAATGCCATCGCGCCAACGCCAATGAGATGCTCGTGTGCCGTTCGGGCACGTGGATGGAGGAATCCTGCAAGGAATGCAAGAAGGACGGAAGCACCGTTATTTGCCAGTCGTAGCACATGGCGAGGCACGTCCATCGCACAGATACAGCAGCCAGGGAATAGGAGGCGGCGAGGAAACTGAGACCGGCTGGCGTGATGGATGCGGCGGGACTCGAACCCGCGCTGGCGGATTGGCTCCCTACTCGGGCCCCAGCCGGGAAGGCGCCGGGTGCCCTCCACGCCCCAGCCCACGTCCTGACCGGGTAGAAACCCGGCACGAAAATCCCTCGAAATTCTTTCCTGGGACGACTCTCGGTCTTTCGCCTCTCCAAATTGGAGACGCGGTTCACCCGACGGAGGGCAGACACGCGGCTCCACTGAGGCACAAACACGTGCCGAGCAAACACTGGGGAGCATCTCGTGAAAAAGTATGTCTTGTTGTCGCTGGTCGCCGCTGTGCTCGTGGGTTGTGGAGGGGTTGAGGGAGCGCCGGGGCTGGAGGGACAGGAGGAGGTCGCCACCCTGCCCGACGGAAGTCTCGCGACGCTCAAGGACGTGGCCGGCGAAGAGGTTGCTCCTGTCATCCAGGTGGACGAGACGGGGCGCGTCACCGCCACTGCGGCCAACTGCCGCGCCGAAGTCATCTGGTGTAGGTCTCCCGCCACCGGCAAACCGGTCTGTGTCAAGCACGGTCGGTGCTCCGGGCTGCAGGGCGCGACTGTCTGCGCTGTGTTGATCGCCAGGATCTGCTGAGCGCGACGTTCTTCCCGACACATGGGCTGTCGGCATCCGTACGTGAGGCTGCGCCAGAGCCACTCCGGGTCCCTGTTGGCAATGCCGTGCAGGGCCCCGGCAAACACGGGACTCTCCCTGCGTTCCAGCTTGCTCGCGCCACCGAGGGCTGCTTCCGCTGACGCTTGGCGCACCAGGCACTTCGCGTGGGCTACCCTCTCTTCATGCTCCTGAGTGTCAGTGGCGTCAGTCGAGGTACTGCCGGGTGTCGGCGCCGTCGCGGTGCCGCACGCGCACCTTCGATAGAAGCTCGAGCGGCATGAGCCGGGCGTTGACGCCCATGCGGTCGCGCTCCGGGTCCAACGAAGCCCAGTGCGAGACGCAGCCGCAGTGGGCACAACGATGGAAGGCAACCCTCTGCTCGCCCCATTGGTAGGTGTCCTGGGCAGAGCCTTCCGCAACAACGCGGACCTGCCGGGGCGAGTAATACGCCCACAGCACGCCGTAGCGGCGACAGATGGAGCAGTTGCACTCGGTGACGTCGGTTGGCTCGGACTGCACCTCGAGCGACACGCGACCGCAATGACACGTGGCGAGAATCATGACGTTCACCGTGCTTCCAGCATGGGCGGGGGCTGCGCTCCGAGGGCCCGTGGATTCACCGCGCTCCGTGGCCCCACGCGGCTCCGGTGCTGCACGGGACGGTTCTGGAGGCGACGGCCAACGTCCGCGATGGCCTGGATGATGGGGAGCAGCTCTCGCCCCAGCTCGGTGAGTGCGTACTCGGCCGACGCAGGCGTGGTGGGCACGGTGGTGCGCGCGACCACGCCCCTGGCTTCGAGCTCCCGCAGGCGCTGACTGAGCACCCGCGCGGAGACGTCCGCGATGTCGAGGCGCAGCTCGCCGAAGCGCCGGGGCTGGGCGCTCAGGTAGTAGATGACGTGGGGCGCCCACGCCCCGCTGAGCAGCTCCATCGAGCGGTTGAGCGGGCATTCCTCTCCCGTCTTCACGCCCTTGCTGCGTCGGGGCCGGACGATGTCGGCCGGTGGAGTGGCCCGGTTCTTCCTGACCTTGAGCGCCATGTTGGTAACTCGGAGGTTACTGGAAAGGGTGGAGGTCCTTCGTCAGCGAGTGACGCTGCGTCGCCGCGACCGCTATCGAAAGGGGGACACCCTTTTCGAGGAGCATGCGGATGATGGTCGTGATGGGAGCAACGGGCAACGTGGGGCGGGAGCTGGTGCGGCTGCTGGCGGAGGCGGGAGAGGAGGTGGTGGCGGTGGCGCGGAAGGCCCCCGCGGAGCCCCTCCCGCGGCGGGTCCGACATGTCCAGGGAGACCTGTCCACTCCCGCGTCGCTGGCACCCCATCTTCGGGGCGCGGCGGGTGTCTTCCTGCTCGTTCCTGGCGGAGGCGAGGGGGTTGATCCCCAGGCACTGCGGACGCACCTGGAGGCGGCTCGCGTACCGCGCCTGGTGCTGCTGTCGTCCCTCGCCGCCGCCACTCGCCCCTCGGCGCCTTCCCATGCGCACCTGCGCGCCATCGAGGGCGTGTTTCGGGACTCGGCGGTTCGCTGGACGTTTCTGCGGCCTGGTGGCTTCGCCTCCAACGCCCTGGCGTGGGCCGCCTCGGTGCGCGCCGAGCGCAGCGTCGCGGCGCCCTTCGCCGATGTGGCGCTCCCCGTCGTTGACCCGGCGGACATCGCGGCCGTCGCGGACCGCGTGCTCCGTGAGGACGGCCATGCCGGCAAGGTGTACGCGCTCACCGGCCCCACCGCCATCTCCCCGCGTCAGCAGGCCGCGGCCGTCGCGGAGGCCCTGGGAACGCCGCTGCGCTTCGTGGAGTGGAGCCGCGACGAGGCCCGGGCGATGATGCTGCGGTTCATGCCCGAGCCCGTCGCCGAAGGCACGCTCGACATCCTGGGGACGCCGACGGAGGAGGAGCAGCGCATCAGTCCCGACGTGGCGCGGGTGCTCGGGCGGCCGGCGAGCCCGTTCTCCGCCTGGGTGGAGCGCAACGTCGCGGCCTTCCGCTGAGGCGCCTCACTCCGGGTTGAGGGTGGAGTGCTGGCGGCCATGTTTCCTGGCCGTCTCGGACCTGGTCTTCAACGTGGTCGATGCGCGAGGCGTGGGGGCGTGGCTCATCTTCTCGCTGTTCGGCACCCACCGCCGGCTCGGCGTCAGCAGGCTCTTCATGCGCTTCGCGAAGGACCGCCCGGCCTTCGAGGCGTCCATGAAGAGAATCACTGCGCTGGAGTTCGACCACCTCCTTCGGAGAGCGCGGTGTGCGCGTCTGAGCGACGAATGCAATGACACAAGCATGACGTAATGAATGCAGCGTCATGGCTTCGCGAAACGGGGCCTCCCTCCAGCAGCGCACGGCCCGGCGTGCCTGCAGGACGCGGACGCGTCTCGGAAGAACGCGAAGGGATAGCCAGTGGCCCTCACGCCCTGGCAGGCACTCCGAGGTGGTGGCAGGGCACGACAGTTGCTCATCACCTCAGCCACCACCTTCGACCAGAGACCTCACCATGAGCGTTACGCGTGCCTGCTCTTCCGTCTTCCGGGCGGATGCCGCTCCAGTCCCCGACGACGCCGACCTCGGCCGGCCGGGCTCCGCCACCGTGTCGTGCCTGCTGATGCAGGACGCCGTGGCCGCCGACGAGCTGTCCATCAAGGACGGCTACGGGACTGTCGCGCTGTTCGCCAACCCGTTCCGGGGAGGCAAGGAGGAGGCGCTCATCGTCGACACCGAAGGGCAGCTGACCTACCTGGAGCGCGCCGGGTCCGAGACCGGGTGGCGGCAGCGCCCCGTGCTCGGCGAGAATGCCGAGGCGATCCGGGCCACCGAAGTGCTCGTCGTGGTGCATCCCCAGGACTTCACCCTCTGGGCCATCTACAACGGTGGAGACGGCAACATCCCCCGGGGACTGAGGTTGTCCTCCACCGACGACAAGGGGAACGTCCTCTGCACGTGGACGGCCGTGCCGCATGCGGTCCGCTCGGAGTCCGGCCATGGGATTTCCGGCGTCCGGAACATGTTCGTGTACTACGACGGGACGAAGCCGCACGTCACCGCCATCGACGTCCAGGACGGCTCGGTCCTCACGCTGGGCGCGAGAATGAACGCCGCGTACCGGTTCGGCATATGGGGCCTCGCGGCGAACCCGGGCACGCTCGACCAGCTCGTCGGCGGGGTGGTCACCTCGACGTCGCAGTTCGCGCATCGGCCGTATTACTCGGTCGCGTACTGGCGTATCGGAAACAAGCTGGTGCGGTGCGCCGCGAACGACGGGTTGCCGTCCCGCGCGATTGCCTCGGACGCACGGGAGATTGTCGGTGTCTACCGGTCCTACGACATGCCCGACATCGGCGTGGTGTACCTCAACACCGCCGGTCAGCTGGTCAGCTGGAACATGGCCGCGGGGGCGCCCGACGGGCAGTACCGCTACACCGAGGGCCTGGGCGTGCTCACCGCGAAGTCGTGGCTCGACGTCAATGGTCTGATGCATGTGTATGGAATTGGCCCGGACACGCTGCCGAGCGGTGGGAAGACAACCGACCGGCTCAAGGTGCTGCACCAGGTGAGCTGGGACGCGGGCGGCGTTCCGGTGTGGTCGCGGTCGACGAACACTCCCCCGCTGGCTGGCGGCGCGGAGCACGCGCATGCCGAACCCACGGCCGCCGCGCCAGCGACCGTGCCGACCTGGGTCGGGCTGGTGCCTGACGTCGTCTCGTTCGCCCTCGACCCCTACCCGGACTACCTGCCCAGCCAGCTGGTGAAGCTGTCCGGCGTCGCCTCGGCGGCGGACAAGTACGCGGTCCACACCCAGGACGTCACGTCGATTCGCTGGTCCCGCGACAAGGTCCGGCTGGCCGCCACCGGCAGCCCGCACCTGGTGAACCACTACGTCAGCTCCGTGACCCTGCGGGACAGGCGTGGCAACCCGATGGCGTGGCGGCCGGTGCAGCTCAGCGCGGAGACGCTGGTGGAGATCCAGGTCGACGGTGCCTCGTACCTGGTCGGTCCCGGGCACAGCGTCGAGGTGCTGACCAACGGCCTGGGGAAGGTCACCATCGCCACTCCCGCCGACGGCCTGCTGCCGGCCACCTTGCACGTGGACGCCTCGGGACTGGAGAACGGCGCAATCGTTCAGCCGGCCGCGGCCGTCCACGAATACCTCGCTGGCAACTCGCCGCTGCCCTCTCAGGACGGGCTGTTCAGCGGCGAAGCGCTGCTGGCCGCCGAGACCTCCGGCAAGCAGCCCGTGGTGAAGCCCGGCACCCGGCTCGACGGCTGCAACCAGGTCGTGGCCAGCACCGGCAATGTCTTCCGCAAGGCCGCCGGCCAGCCCATGAAGTCCGCGCTGCGCACCGGCGCCGGGCCAGCGCCGGCCATCCATGGCTTCGCCATCGGCCCGGACCTGTCGCCCGCGGCGGCCGTCGGCGCCCTCGCCTACCACGAGTTCACCTCCGCCGAGGAAGCCGAGGCACACCGCGCCGCGATGCGCGCCCACCCTCGGTACCAGGGCATCTGGGACGACTTCGCCAACTGGGTCGGCGACGTCTGGGAGGGCATCAAGAACGGCGTCATCGAGGTGGCGAAGGTCATCGTCGACACGGTCACCATCGTGTTCATCAAGATTGGCGAGGCCTTCGTCGAGCTCGCCAACATGCTCATCGACACCGTCGAGACCGCCGTGCGGGCCGTCGAGGCCGTCGTGAGCCTGGTCGTCACGGCCGTGGAGAAGCTGGTCGACTGGCTCACCGCGCTGTTCTCCTTCAAGGACATCTGGGAGACGAAGAAGGCGCTGGAGTCCGGGTTGCACCAGATGGCCGCCTTTGCCTCGTCGACGTTCTCGCACTACGGCGGGCAGCTGCACGGCTGGTTCGAGAAGCAGGAAGCCGCCACCCACGGCTACTTCGAGGCCATCAAGGCGCAGTACCTCGGGCAGCCCGTGGGGAACGCGGCGAACGTGCTGCCGGCCGTGACGAACAACGAGACGAAGACCGTCATCTCCCCCGAGGAGCTGCACAGCAACCCGCAGGGGACCTGGCTGCTCGACCAGACCGTCAGTCCCCGGATGCTCGCCACCCTGACCGCGAATGCGAACGGGGGGGCCATCGACCCGAAGATAGATGCCGCGTGGACGACCTTCCTCACGCGGCTCGGTGAGACCGACCTGAGCCACGAGTTCCAGGCGGTGCTCGGCGACCTCAACATCCTGCTGTCGCAAATCACCAACCCGGCGGACCCGGCCGCGGCGGCGAAGGCGAGCATGGTCGCGCTCATCGACATCCTCGAGCAGCTCATCGTCGCCGCGCTGAAGGCCTTGGACCACGTGCTGCAGGCGGCGGTGGGGCTGCTCACCGGCGTGGCGGACGGCCTGAAGGCGGTGCTGGACCTCCCGCTCCCACTGGGGCCCGTCAACAGCCTGTACTCGTGGCTTCACCAGCAGAGCGGCGTGCCGGACCGCGATGACCTGACGCTCGGCGGCCTCATCAGCCTGATTGGCGCGTTCCTCACCACCACCGCGTACAAGCTCGTCCATGGCGTGAAGAGCAGCCCGTTCCCCGGCGGCAGGTTCCCGACGCTGCCCGCGCCGATGTGGAGCGGGCGCGACGCCAACCCCGAGGCCCGGGCAGCCCTGTTCGCCGACCCGGGCTTCGTCAAGAACATGAAGCTCGTGAAGGGCGTCTGCGGCGTCATGGGGATGGCGGGCGCGTTCACCAACGCCGCGGCGGACGTCATCCCGGTCCTACCGGCCAGCCGGGCACCGGGCTTCGGCCCCGCCGCCTTTGTCGGAGGCTCGAACGCCTTCCTGGTCGCCAGCGCGGGGATGATGGCCGCCTGCCCGCCGGTCAGCGGCAAGGACTGGGACAACGACCACGCCACCGGCGCGTTCGCGTTCGCGGCGGCCAATGCCCTCCTGTCGTGGACCGTGGTGTACCTGTACCTGTTCGACCGCGTGAAGGTGCCGGCGCTGAAGAACCTCGGTGATGTCACCTTGGGCCCGGTCATCGCGGTCACCTTGGCCTCCGGCCAGCTTGGCTTCACCGCCAGCGGCGGCCTGCCCAACGACTACGCCAAGGCGCAGGCGGGTCTGGCGGCGGTGCCCGGCCTCATCCAGGCGGTCCGCTTCGGCGCCAAGGACACGGCCAGCTACGGCCCGGCCCGCGCCTGGGCGGTCGGCGGCATCGACCTGCTCGTCGGCCTCACCGCCGGCGCGATGACCGCCGCGGCGGCATTCAGCGACGGGCCGTCCATCCCCTCGCAGCAGCTGCCGGACGGCAAGGTCGGCCAGAGGTACCAGGCCCGCGTCGCCCGCGACGGCGAGGCCGCGTACAACACCCCGTGGACGTGGACGGTCAGCGGCAGCCTGCCGCCTGGACTGAGCATGGACCCCGCCACCGGCGTGGTCAGTGGGGTGCCGAGGATGGAAGGGTCCACGGTGTTCGACCTGACGTGCGTGGACTCCTACGCGCCACGGCAGACCGCCGCTCGGACCGGGTTCCGCATCACCGTGCGGCCGTGAGTCGGCACAGAGATTCTGACGGGGTAGAGTGAAGGCCCAGCCTCCCCCGGAGGTGCCGCACGAGCTGTGCCGCTGGAAGGAGTCACTTGTGAAGATCTCGAACATTCCCTTCTGCACAACGGACTGGAGCACGCTCCAGCCCACGGAGCACCCGGGGGCTTCTGGGAAGGCGCTCTGGCGGACGCTCCAGGCGGGAGACATCCGGGTCCGGCTCGTTGAGTACACACCCGGGTACGTGGCGGACCACTGGTGCAGCCGCGGACATATCTTGCTCGTGCTCGAGGGAACGCTGCTCACGGAGCTGAAGGACGGCCGGCGTTTCGAGCTCGGGCCGATGATGAGCTACCAGGTCTCCGATGACGACGGGGCCCACCGCTCGTCGACAGAGACCGGGGCCAGGCTTTTCATCGTGGACTGAGGAGCGCGCCCGCACCAGGCCCGGGCGGGCATATCCCCAGGTTCAGGCGGCGCTCACCGCAGCCGCCTGAACCCTTCAAGACCTCTTTGCCGAGAGACTAGTTCGGGCTCAGCGAGAAGGCGGACACCCGGCCATCCGGGATGAGCGCCACCCGGTAGCGCAGCGTCGTGGAGCCGACCTGCACCAGGTACGTGTAGACGCGGTCATCCCCCAGCACCTCCCGCCTTGCCAGGACGAGTGGCCCCGACGGCCCCAGGCGCTGCAGCAGCGCCTGGTAGAACGGCGCCTCCTCCGGGAAGAACCACCCGGGCATGTACGCGAACTCGGCCGGGTCCAGCGCTCCGGCCCGCGTCTGCTCGAGCAGCGTCGCGAGCCGGGCGGTGACCTCCGGCTCGAGGTCCGGAATGGCGGCCAGCGGAGGCACCGCGAGCGCGGGGTTGACGATGGCGGCGATGCCATTGGCGAAGGCCGCGGGGTTCGCCTCCGAGAGGTTGAGCAGCACGATGATGGACAGGGAGTCCGCGGGGAAGCGGTAGTAGGAGGTCTTGAAGCCCTGCCATGCGCCGGAGTGCTGCTGCACGGGCCGGCCGTTGCGCTCATTGAGGAACCACCCGAAGCCATAGGGATAGGGGGCTCCGCTGGAGAGCTTCACGGGACTCAGGATTTCCCGCCAGCTCCCCTTCGTCAGGATGGCGCGGTCATCCACGGCCTCATCCCACGCCAGCAGGTCCTTCAGGGAGAAGTAGAGCGAGCCATCCGCCGTGGTGTTGAGGGAGGGAGAGACCCAATCCTGGTTCTTCACCACCCCGTCGAGCAGGCGGTAACCTGCCGCGCGATTCGGAACGATGTCCGCCTCGCTGATGCCTCGCGCCGTCTTCATGCGGGTGGGCTTGAAGACCTGCTCGCCCAGGACGTTGACGTAGGAGGTGCCCGCGACCCGGTTCACCAGGAGGCCCAGGAGGACGTAGCCGGAGTTGCTGTAGCTCCAGCGCAGGCCAGCGGGGAAGTTCAGGGGCTGCGCATAGATGAGCTGCGCGAACTCCGCGTCCGTGTAGTCCTTGCGAAAATCAGTCAGCGCATCCAGGTGGTCCCCGACGCCGGAGGTGTGCGTCAGCAGGTGGCGAATCGTGATGGGGGCCCACGACGCGGGCGCGTCGGGGAAGTACTTCGTGATGCTGTCGGACAGCGAGATGCGGCCCGCCTCCACCTGGAGCATCACCGCCATGGCGGTGAACTGCTTGCCCAGGGAGCCGGACTGGAAGAGGGTGTCCGGGGTGACGGGAACCTGATGCTCCAGGTTCGAGAAGCCATACCCCTTCGCCAGGATGACCCTGCCGTGGCTCACGACCGCCACGGCGACCCCCGGCACCTCCATCCGCTGCTGCTCCGCGCGCACGAAGGCCTCGATGCGCTCACGGAGCGACTCGTGTGCTGAAGCGGGACCGCCCGCGAGCAGACCGACCAGCAACACCATCGCCACGGAAAAGGACTGCAACGAACCGCGCATGGGAGCTCCAGACGTCCGGAGCAGGGATTGCTCACGGGGCCGCCCAGGGGAGCACCGTCCTCCCTGCGCGGTAAAGAAAGCGGAGCGGTGGGAACTACGATAGTTGTCGTATGGAGGTGTCTTGTTGGACCGCCTCCCGGCCGTTCGACTGGGCTCGTGGCAACTGCAACGAAGGGGCGTCTTCATGAAGCTGCATTGCTGGGCCTGGGTGGTCTCCGTCGTGCTGTGGTCCGCGGCTGGTACCCCGGGAGGAAAGCGACTCGGAGCCCCGGCGGAATTCCCCATTGATGGAATGAGAACAGTCGAACTTCGTGCCTCCCGTCCCATCCCGCGCCAGGCGGAGAAGCGCGGCGGTACCGCGGAAGCCTGGGCTCGGTACCAGGAGGGCGTGTATATGCTCGCTGCGCGGAGCGCGCCTCGCCCGGGAAGAGCCTGTTCGAGACGTGCTACGGAGGGAGTGGGAGAACCCTGATGGGCCTGCTTTTCGACGCACTGACCATTCACCGCCTTCGCGGTCTCCAGGAGCTGGAGCTGACGGGGCTTGGACGTGTGAACCTGCTGGTAGGGGGGAATGATTCGGGCAAGACGACGGTGCTGGAGTCCCTGGCGCTCTACTCCAACCCGCTGGACCCAATCGAATGGTTCAGGGCGGCGAACCGCCGTGACCCGCTGGCTACCGTCTTCGGTGGGACTCATTCAGAGAAGTTCCGGTGGCTGTTTCCGCAGCGCGCGCACGGGGGAGAGAACCACGTCGGAAGCATCCAGCTCGCGGCGGAAGGCAGGCTTGCGGTGCGAAACCTGCTTGCACAATATCGGGAGCTGCGAGGCCTACGCCCCGGGAAGTCGACTCCTTCCTCAGAGCCACTCGTCGGCCAGCCGAGCCGTGACCTCACCGTCGAGAGGCGGGGTGCCGAGCTCCAGATTCGAGTCGAGTCGAGTCCGACTCCCGACGGGGAGCGTGCCTCAGAGGCATACTCCTTCTCCATGTGGGACGATGAACCCTTTGTCATTCCCCAGGAGGAGAAGAAACAGCCGAAGCTCCCTGTCCGGGATATCCGCCCTCCGGACCATTGGATGGCATCAATTCCAGTCAAGGCCTTCTCGGAAGCACGCCTGGAGGGGTTCGAGGAGTCCGTCCGTGCACTCCTGCAGCAAATCGATCCACGAATCACCGGGTTGGAAATCCTGGCGCCGGAGGGCGAGGCAGTCCTGTACTTGAGGGATTCTGTCGCGGGACTCGTCCCCGTCAGCCTGTACGGCGATGGCATCCGTCGCACGCTGCTGCTCGCGCTTGCGCTGCCCAGAGTCGCGGGCGGGGTGCTCTTGATTGACGAGCTGGAGACCGCCATTCACGTCTCCGCGCTCAGCAAGGTGTTCCGCTGGCTGCTCGAAGCGTGCAAGCAGCATGACGTCCAGCTCTTCGCCACGACGCACAGCCTGGAGGTCGTGGATGCCATCCTGGGCGCGGACACCACCGAGCAGGAGGACATCGTCGGTTTCCGGCTGGAGCGCTCCGAGACAGGGACGACGGCCCGCCGCTTCGGGGAGGACCTGCTCAAGCGGCTTCGGTACGAGCGTGGGCTCGACGTGAGGTGAGAATGCGCTACGCCTACCTCGTGGTCGAAGGCCCCCATGACGTCGAACTCGTAGGGCGTCTCTTGAAGCCACATGGGTTCAAGCGCGAGAACCTCGTTGCGCGCCTGGACCCCTACTGGCAGCCGCTGGTGCCGTCAAAGTTTCCCTTTGGGGGAGACCTGAGCCGGCGTGTCCCGGTCCCCACGTTCTTCATCGCGCAGGCTGTTTCGGTCGCGGTGCATGCGGCGGGAGGCGACTCGGAAATCGCGAATCGGGTCGAGGAGAGCCTCGCGCTCTCTCGGCCTCCCGATGCGCTCGGCGTCCTGCTGGATGCGGACTCCACCCACTCTCCCTCCGACCGCTTCATGGCCGTACGGGACGCACTGCAAGACAAGAAGCTGGGGTTCGCGCTTCCCACCAGGGCAGGTGAGGTCGTCACCACGCACCCTCACTGCGGAATCTTCGTGCTGCCAGACAACGTCACCGCAGGCACGCTGGAAGACTTGTTGCTGGAGTGCGCGCAAGTCCACTTCCCGGCCCTGCTCGCGGATGTCCAGATGCTGGTAGGCAAGGTCCAGGCAGGCGCGTACGCGCTGGCGGCGGAGGAGTTGAAGGACTTCAACAAGCCCGCGGGGCCGCGCAAGGCGACGGTCGCCTGCATTGCAGGGGTCCTCAAGCCGGGCAAGGCCATCCAGGTCTCCATCCAGGACAACCGCTGGTTGGACGGGGCTGCATTGACGCGGCCCCGCATCTCCGCCGTCCTCTTGTTCCTGAAGGAACTCCTGGGGCTTCCCTGATCGCCGTGACGGGCTGCCGCTGGTTGGCGAAGAGCAGGTCGAGGTGCCCCAAAAACAGAATCGCCGATGGGCCGCGTGAGCGCCCAACGGCGATTCGATTCCACCGCGCGGTCTCCCGCGCGAATGGGACTACAGGGTGGCCGTGGTCGACAGCACCGGCGTGCGGGGGGTCGCAATGATGACGCCGCCACAGCCGCGAGGACCGCCACGAACCTTGGTCTTGATCTGCATGGTGTTCTCCTGGTGGGTGCTACGTGGCTCCAGCGCCCAGGCTGAATCCTTGCCGGCGCGGAGTATGGCAATCATTGACTGCCATGCCCGCCACGTCAAGCCCTGACACGCAATTCAGTGTCACTAAACATCTGATTTCATGAGTAACATTTTGCGCCACAGCGCTTCAAATCACACCAGACAGCAGTAACAGCTCACGCCACATCAGTAGCGTTTTGCGTCACACCACCCACCCGGACACTGGGGGGAGTCATGGGAACTTGATGGGGGTGGGTGAAGGTCGGGCCTGGTGCAGGGTGCTCCGGTACACGGTCAGGTCCACGGAGGTGGACGGAACCGGAACGAGCCAGGGGCGGTCCAGGGGCGGAAGGCCGACGCAACAGACCCGGAGCGGCCGAGTGCGCGCGGCGTGCTCCAGGTCGTCGAGGACGCGCTGGAGCCGGTCTGGGCCGAAAGGACAGTACAGGAAGAACACCGTGCCGATGGTGATGAGGCGGACCAGGTCCACGGCATCGCCCTCGACAAAGCGCACGCGACTCAGGTTCAGCCACGCCGCGCGTCCGCGTGCGGCCTGCACCAGGCCAGGCTGGATTTCGAGGCCGATGCCCCCGGCGCCCGTGAGCAGGTGCGTCAGCACGACGGCCCTTCCCAGTCCAGCTCCGACGTCCACGAAGACGTCGTCGCTCGTCACCGCGGCTTGCTGCACGGCTTCGAGCACCGTTGCCACGGGACAAGGCAGGTACGGCACGCACCCGCGCGGGAGGAGAGGCTCGTCCTCGGGCAGCTCGTCGATGTCCCACAGGAGGTCCAGCCAGGCATCGCGGTCCTCCGCGCCAACCCTGGTCAGCGCCGCCCTGAAGGTCGCAGGCTCGGGCCCGTTGCGCATGAGTGAGCTGCGCAACACTTTCGCAGCGTCCCGGGCGGTCTGTCGCATCCAGCGGACGCTAGCAAACGCACAGGAAGCATGGGAGCCCGGTTGAGGGTGGGGTGCCCTCCGTGTGTGAGTCCGACGGGTGTCCTGGACTTCACAGGTGACGACTCCCACGATTCCCGTCACCGCTCCCTCGCCGCATGCGCGGCGACGTGCTTGTGATTGGGGCTCCTGGACCTGAGGCCTCCTCCTGGCACCCCACGGACAGGGGGACGGCATGACACCTGCCGTCCCCTGCCCATGGGCGCCGCTCCTTGCTCAGGGTGCGGCACGGAAGGGGGCCGGGCCCCCTTGGAAGCGTTGCACTACCCGATGCAGTCGTAGACGCCGGAGATCACCGGGAAGGGCGCGAGTGCGCCGTCCGGAACGAAGCCATGCGGGGTCCATGGCTTGGCGGTCCTCGCGATGGTGGGGGTATTGCGGTACCCGAACAGGTACGCGGTGCTGTCCGAGCGCTCCTGCAGCACGGCTCCGCACCAGGGCGCGTTCGTGATGTTGGCCAGTGCCCCCAGGGGAACCGACTTCACGCTGGACTCGCCGCCGTAGAAGACGAGGTCCGACGGGTTGGTGATGAGGAACTTGGCGCCAGCAATCCAGAGATAGACTTCGTTCGTTGAACGCTCACGCACCAGGGCCTTGTTGTTGTAGTCCTGGAAAGGGTCCTGCCAGGAATGATTCGGGATGTTGTTAATGGTATCCCAGTTACCCCAGTAGGCCAGCTCCGCCGGGGACTGGATGTACCAGAACATCCCTCCCATGGCGACGTAGACAGCGGCGTAGCCATGCTGGCGAAGCAGCGTGCCGTCCCAAGGCAGCCGGGTGACGGCGTCGACGGTGGCCTTGGGCAATGTCATCGTGGGGTGGCTGGAATACAGACCCCACTGCGCAGAGGGGATGAAGAACTTCGCACCGCCCGCCACCAGGTGGCGGTCCTGCGTTTCGAGGCTGATGAGGACGTAGCCGTCGGGTGCCGGCGCATAGCCCGCCAGGGCCTGAGCACCTAAAAGGCACAGACACAGAGCGAGCAGTTGGGGGAGTACGGCAAGACGTGAGACAACGCGCACGGGGTCTTCTCCGTTGAAGGGGTGGTGACTGCTGACGCCACCCTACGGAGCAGGAGTGATGGAAGCGTGACGGCCGGCCACTGATGCGAGGGAGCGGCGCGGGCGCCGCGCCTCGGGTTGACTCGCGAGCCTCAGCGTCGCTGGGTCACGATGCGCGGCAGGCTCCACGGACCGCCGGGCTTGATGTCCCGACACATGCCAGTGGTGGTCTCGGCGGTCTGCACGAAGCGCTTGCCGTCCCAGGTCCATTCCTTGCTGCCCCAGCAATCGCCGATGCCGCGCCCCTTGTGCGAGGCGGAGATGACGCCGGCGTCGTACTCGACGCCCTTGTCGGTCACGAGCTGGGGCGCATAGGGCGGCTTGTCGTTGATGACCCAGAAGCCGCTGCCTTCGTTGTAGGCGGCCAGCCAGCACTCGCTGGAGGCGAGCAGCTTCTTGTCGGTGAGGCGGGAGATGGAGATCTCTGCCTCGGGGTTCTCGGCGAGCTTCTCGCACTCACCTACAGCGAGCAGCGCCTTGCGCAGGGCCGGGTCGGTGGCGAGCCTGGCGTCGCCGGGCCTCGCCTTGGCGAGCGGCGGAGCCCTGACCACGAGCGGTGGCAGCGGCGGCAGCACGCTGGACTCGGGCTTCGTGCCCTTCCTGACCAGCGCGCCGGGCGTGTCGAGGCGGCCCTGGTATTCGTCCATCTTCAGCAGCACGGCGGTAGCGCCCTTGTTCGAGAGCGCCCACACCTGCTCGCCATGGGACCACTCGAGGGTGCCGCTGCCGCGGAGCGCCGCCAGCAGCGCCGTCGTCTGCTGCGCGGAGAGGTCGGGCGTGTCGGACTTCTTCATGACGATGTCGCCGACCTCCTTGCCATCGATGCGCATCTTCAACTTGAAGGGCGTGTCGGGGAGCGCCTCGCTGCTTTCATCCCCCAGCACCAGGGTCGCGGTCACCGCCGCGCCCGGCCCGGCGTCCCGCTTGAGGAGAACGGAGACGGGCGGCGTGCCGCCGGTGTCGGCCTGATAACCCGCCGCCCAGCAGGTGCGCGTGTTGGCGCAGGTGAGCTCCCAGTCATGGTGGTAGAAGACGAGGCCCGGGAGCTTGTCATCCTCCCTGGTTGCGGCGACGGCGGTGGCGGCAAGGCCCGGCACAAGCAGGGCGCAGAGCAGCAGTGGAAGCTGTTTGTGCATGTCGGTCCGACGATACCGCGTGTCGCGGTCCGTCCTGCCCAGGTCCTGGCAGCAGCTCCATCTCCAGTTCGCCGCGGGCGATGTCTCCCCGGTGTGGGACCAGGAGCTGCCCATCCTCGAAGCAGGGGCCCGCGTCGGCGAGGGCGCGGGCCTTTCATCGAAGCAGGGCTGGAGGTCGCGCTTCACCTCGGCCCGCTCGACGACTCGTCGCCAGGGCCCGCAGCCGGGCCTGGACGTTCCGCCGACGCTCGTTGCTGAGCGCGGGACGCGCCACCAGCTCGAGGTACCGCTGGTAACGGCGCCGGGCCTCCGCCTTCCGGCCTTCATCCTCCGCGAGCCGTCCGAGCCGGTAATGTGCGTCCGCGATGAGCCCCCTCGACCACCGGAGTCCCTCTCCGCACTCCCCCGTCGCCAGGGTCTCGGGCCGCATCCGGGCCAGCAGCTGGAAGAGCCGTCGGGCCTGCCGGGTCTCACCGCAGGCCGCGGCAGCCGTAGCCAGTCCGAAGCGGACCAGTGGGCACTTCGGGGCCAGTCCGTAAGCCTTTCGCTGAAGCTGAAGCGCCCCGCGGTACCGGCGCTGCGCGTAGACGGCCTCCGCCAGCTGCGTGAGGAGCCAGTGGTCCTCGGGGCATCGGCGTAGCACTTCGCGGAGGAAGGTCTCCACCTCCGCCCATTGCTCCTTCGCGAAGTACCGCTCGACCCGTTGGGAGATGCGGCGGCGCTCGGCGGCCGTCAGGTCCGCGCCGGTCCGGGGAGCAGCCCTCTTGCTTCGTCTCGTGGCGTTCATGGCGACCAGGGACGGGGAAACCCGCATCAGCATGACGGCGGTCAGACCTGTGTTGGAGGGTGTGGATGGCGTTGGAGTCTGACTACCTCGCGAGTAGTCTCCGCGTGCGCCGTGCGGAGCGCGTCACGAGGGACTTCATGGAGCCTGACCACCTCAATCCGGCCAACCTGCCCCCGGGGACGCGCATCGGCCCGTGGTGTCTGCTGGAGCAGTGCGGCCGGGGCGCCAATGGCGTCGTCTACCAGGCCCAGCGCGTGGACGGGACTCCAGGCGTCGTGGCCCTCAAGCTGGCGCTGCACCCGGGGGATGCGCGCTTCCTCCGTGAGGCCGAGCTGCTCCGCCGCCTGCGCCACCCCGCCGTCCCCCGCCTGCTGGACCATGGCGACTGGCAGCCCCGCGAGGGCGTCTCCTACGCCTGGCTCGTCATGGAGTGGGTGGAAGGCCCGTCGCTCTATGCGTGGGCCCAGGCCTGGCGCCCGTCTTCACGGCAGGTGCTTCGGCTTCTGGCTCAGCTGGCCCGAGCGCTGGAAGCCACCCACGCGGCCGGTGGCCTCCACCGCGACGTGAAGGGCGACAACATCCGCGTCCGGAGCACGGACGCTCAGCCCTTCCTGCTGGACTTCGGCTCTGGACACCACCTGGGGGCCGCCACGCTGACCCTGCACCCCTTTCCACCCGGCACCCCGCCCTACCGCTCGCCCGAGGCGTGGCGCTTCTTCCTCCGCGCCCGCAAGCCCCCGGCCGTCGCATATGCACCGGGGCCCGCGGATGACCTCTTCGCCCTGGGTGTCACCGCCTATCGCCTGGTCACCGAGAAGTACCCCCCGTCGGCGCACCCGATGGATGACGATGCCTGGCTCTGGCGCCCCGAGGAGCTGGCGCACTGGACGGCGCGAGTCTGCAACCCCCGCTGCATTCCGGAATTGAGCGCGCTGGTGGCCCGGCTGCTCTCGCCCCTCCCTGAAGCGCGAGGAAGCGCGCGAGAGGTGGCCGAAGCGCTGGAGCAGGCAGCGCGCAACGCCGGACGCGAGGCGGACGTGCCGCTCCTCACGGGAGAAGAGCCACGGCCCGCGGGCCTCTTTCCCCTCCCCCAGCGCGTCACGGTGCGTCCCCCTCCTCGCGTGGCGAGGTGGCCCCGGCTCGCGGCCGCCGGCCTCGCAGGCGCACTGGCGCTGAGCGCCGGGGGGCTGCTGAGGGTGAGTCGCTCCGAGGAGCCCGCGGCGGCCCACCTCGTGGAGGAGGAAGAGTCCAGGGATGGCGGCACCGTGGCCCTCGGGGACTCCGTGCTGACGGCACCGGTGGAGCCCGAGCGAGCCCCCTCCGTGTGGTCCTCTATCGCGGTAAACCTGCCATCGAAACCCATCCCAGGGCAGCGGCGTCCGGACGCCAGGGGCCGCTGCCCCGGCAAGGTGCAGGTCGTCATCAACGGCGGTTGTTGGACGAAGCTGCCCGTGGACCTGAAGGACTGTGCTGATTGGGGCGGCTTTGAATACAGGGGCGCGTGCTACCAACCCGTCATGACTCCGCCACGCCCCGCCACCTCAGGCCCCGCGGCGCCCGACGACAGTCCATAGTCAGCGGCTGGGGCGAGGGTACGAGCTCCCCCGTCGAGCACCGCCAGCCATTGCGGCGTCTCAGTCCTGCTCGGGAGGCGGGTAGATGTCCTCGAGAATCTCCGCGCGCTCCGGGTACATCTCCCTGAACTCGGCCAGCTTCTCGGGCCCTCCGTCGATGGCCGCCATGTACAGCTTCCAAGCCTCGGCGAAGTCCTCGGTGTAGTTCCCGTCCCGCTTGTAGTCCGTCTCGGCGTACCCGCTGGTGAAGTTCTCGTCTTCCATCGCCGCCTCGTCCCAGCCGTCGGGGACGGGGGGCGGCTCGCCGGTGAAGACCTCGCCCAGGTCCGTCCAGAAGCCGTCGTCCTTCTCCTCCTGCTGCCGGCCGATGAGGTGGCCCAGCTCGTGGTGGAAGATGTCCTCGGACAGGTGCCGGCCGTCGTCGTAGAAGGTGATGGTGCCGTCGCCCGCGGTCGCCGCCGCCCGGTTCCCCGTGGCGGTCTCCGGGCCCTGGTCCGGCGTGACGACGACCTTCTGGAGCGAGCTGCGAAGCTCGGGAGGCGTCTCGCTGTACGAGTCGATGACCTGCGCGAGGAAGGCCTCGCGGTCGGCGTCCGTGCCGCCCTGGAACTCCACCTGGAAGGTCTCGTCTCCCACGCGGACGAAGTAGGTGTCCTCGCCAGCGAACGGCACCTGGAAGATGGCGACCTGCTCCGTCTTCCCGTCGGAGTTGACGAAGTCCACCGGCTTGCCCTTCCCGGCGATGGCCTCCTCCACGGCCTGCTCCCGGAGCTCCGCCGGGTCCTGCTTCTCCAGGCCGCCGGGGCCGCGCATCTGGAAGAGCTGCCCCGCCTTCTCACCCGCCCTCGACCGGGTCGTCTCGAACAGGCTGTCGCCGCCGAGCGTCCGCAGCGCCGGGTTCCGGGACTCGGTGAGCTGGGGCGTCGACATGGCGTCGGGGCCGGGCTTGCCGAGGCCCTTCTGGGCCTGGAGCTGGGACTTGGGCGGTGGCGGAGCGACAGAGGTGAACTGGCGAAGGCGGCTCTGGAGCTTCGTGAGCATGGCGGCTCTCCTTTCGCCCCAGTACGCACTCCGCCCGAAAAGGGTTACACCCGGCGCGACAGCGCCACCCGGTCCTCACCCTGGGCCGGGTCATCGAGGACCGCCAGCTCAGGGCTCGGGGAAGCCTTCGCGCACCCACGTGTTGGCGGTGTCTCGGTTGAACTTGAAGTTCGCGGCCACGCGATGCTTCGCGACGGTGGCGCCCGCGTCGTCGATGGCCGACAGCAGCGCGTGGGGCTCATACTCATCGGCCACGAGCTCGAGCCGGACCTCGTACCAGCGGCCCTCCCAGGCGATGGAGAGCTTCTTGGTCATGGCCTGGTCGCGCTGTCGCGCGGAGCGGTCGAGCACCTCCGAGGCCGTCTTCACGAAGGTCGCGAACGCCGGCCCATCGAAGGGCTTGGGGTTCTTCTTGTCGCGGCCCATCACCCACGGGCTGATGAGGACGGGCTCGGCGATGCCCTGCTTGCGGATCTCCACGGCCCAGCCGTCGTCCTCCTCGTTCTTGATGACCCTGGCTGACCAGCCGTTCTTCCGCCAGAACGTGGGCTCCATCACTTCGGGTTCAGCAGGCGTGCTCTCTTCGCTCATGGGGTTCCTCATACCCCCTGCTGGCCATTTGCCAGAGAGAGAAGTACCTGTCCCCTGCGCCACAGCAGTCGACCGCGCGCTCGGCCTGCTCGCGGCCGAGCGCTCCTTGCAACGCTGCTCGCTGGCTTGGAGGCGGAAACCGCCGGTGCGGCTGACATCATCGGGTCCGCTCCAGCTATCCTACGACGCGTCCGCCCCCAGGACGTTCACACCTTCCGACCATTCCACCGGGACCTGACATGAGCCTCTCAACCTGCGCACGTAGACTGTTGTCGAACCTGTGGCTTGTGGCTGCGCTCGCACTGGCGGGCTGTGACACCTCTGCCGACAGCGACGGGCCCGTCGGATGCAACAACTCCTGCCTCGACGACTATGACTGCCCCGGGGCGCTCTACTGCCTCGACGGAGCGTGCTTCGGGACGGAGTGCTACTCCTCGGGCCAGTGCGAGAGCGAGGGAAGCTCCTGCTCGGTCAGCGGAGACTGCTGCAAGGGGAACTGCAACGGAGGGGTCTGCCGCTCGAGCTGCTCGAGCGGAGCGGACTGCGCCAGCAGCGCGCAGTGCTGCAACTCCTACAGCGACGGAAGACGCTGCGGGCCCTGCTAGGAGTGTGTTGCCGCCAGCACGGCCATCGCCATCGTTGCGACCCTCCTCTGTTGCCACCTGCGCTTCACGGGTGACCTCCAGGATTTGCCCGAGCGCATCGACTCTTGTGTTTCTCGTTCTGGAAATCTCCCACGGTCATCATGCCGCCCCAGGCTCAGGCTCTGGGCCCACGCGCCCCCGGCTGCAACTTCCTGGTGCGCCCCGTCGCCCTGGGAGGCAGCGGCAACATCGGCTGGACGAGGGTGGCCAGCGCGTCCACGAAGCGTCGGACCTTTTCCGGAACGTTCCGCCGGCTCGGGTAGACGGCGTAGACCGGTAGCAGCAGTGGGGGCTCCTGGGCGAAGAGCACCTTCAGCCGGCCGTCACGGACCGCGTCGCGGCACAGCGCCGCGGGGACGCGCGCGATTCCGACTCCGGCGATGGCCGCGTCGCACGCCACCTCGAAGTCGTTCACCATCAGGACGGGCTCGATTCGCGCCTTCACGCCGCCCACCACCCACGTCTCGAAGGCACTGAGCGCCACACACCGGGCCGAGCCGAGCTCTCGGGCGGTGGGGGTACCGTGCCTCGACAGGAAGGCGGGGCTCGCAACGAAGTGGACGGCGCCCTCGCCCACCTTCCTCGCCACGAGCGACGAGTCGTCGAGCCGACCGATGTGCACGGCGACGTCGAACCCCTCCTCGAACAACAGGTCGGCTCGGCGGTTGCTCAGCACGAGCTCCACCCTCACTTCGGGGTAGCGGGCGAGGAACTCCAGCACCACGGGGGCCAGGTAGCGGCGTCCGTAGAACACGGGCGCGGAAACGCGCAGCAGCCCCACCGGCTCCGACTGGCGTCGCTGCACTTCGTTGTTGGCCTCGTCAATCTGCGTGGCGATCTCGGCACACCGCTCGTAGTAGCTCGCTCCCGAGCCTGTGACGCGCAGCCGGCGCGTCGTTCGCTCGAGGAGCCTGACGCCGAGCCGCGCCTCCAGGTTGCCGATGCGCTCACTGACGCTCTGCTTGGTGATGCCAAACCGGCGCGCCGCCCCGGTGAAGCTGCCCTCGCGAACGACCGCTGCGAACAGGACCATGTCGGCGGGTGAGATCATGACTGTCAAGCCTAGCCTGACAAAGCGTCCGGGGTGCGCGCATTGTCCCGCGGGGCGGATGAAGGGATGGTGAGCGCCTCACCGCTCACTCGCAGGAGCCTTCCATGAAGCTCTATTTCGCCCTCCGGACGCGCGCCACCCGGGCCCGCTGGCTCCTCGAAGAGCTGGGGATTCCCTATGAGCTGGTGCGGCTCGACCTTTCGAAGCACGAGCAGGACACGCCGGAGTACCGGGCGTTGCAACCCTTCGGCGAGCTGCCGGTGCTGGTGGATGGAGACACCCGGCTCTTCGACTCGACTGCTATCTGCCTCTACCTGGCGGACCGCTTTCCGGAGAAGCACCTGGCGCCCGCGCCTGGCTCAGCGGAGCGCGCTCCCTATCTCCAGTGGATGCTCTTCGCCCAGGTGACGCTCGAGCCGCAGGTCCTCGAGCACCTGCGCAACGCCGAGCTGCCCGAGGCACAGCGGCGCGACCTCTCGGAGCAGCGCGTCCACCTGGAGAAGGTGCTCACGGTCCTCGACGAGGCGGTGGGCGGAAGGGAGTTCGTCGCGGGAGACGCCTTCTCCGCCGCTGACGTGCTCCTGGCGTCCGTTCTCCACATGGCGCACAGGGTGAATCTGCTCGAGAAGCACCCGAGGCTCCTCGAGCTCGTCGTTCGCCACACGCGACGCCCCGCTTCGCGCCGCGCTGTCTCGGGCTGAGCCGCCGGACTACTCCTGGATGACCCAGGGGTATCCGCTCTCGATGCCCTTCGAGGCCCTGGCGAACCATGCGCCAGCCACGCGCCGGTGTTCATCCGGCTCGCGGCGGCCTACCTCGCTTGCAGACGCAGCCGCAGCGGGGCTGGACGGACTGGAAGACCCGCCTCCTCAGCCCTCCTCTCCCAGCGCGCGCAGCTCGAGCCCGAAGGCCGCCTCTACCAGCAGCGCCACGATGCGTGCTGTCTCCACGCCCTCGCCCTTGCGGTTGACCACCACGATGACCGCGTCGCCGCGGCCGGGCAGCCAGGTGAAGAGGCTGGAGAAGCCGTCCGCCGCGCCGTTCTTGCTGACGACGAGCGTGCCCTTGCGCCCACCCACCCGGCTCGCGTTCCAGCCGAGCACCATGCCAGCGCCGCGCTTCTTCTCCGCCGGGTAGGGCGTGAGCATCTCCTCGCGCGTGGCCGCGTCGAGCGCGGCGTTGCGCTCGAGGGCGGCGTGCAGCCGCACCAGGTCATCCAGCGTCGTGGAGAGGAACCCGGAGGGCACGCCGTAGAGGCCCTGGGGCTCGGGGAGCATCTCCCGCCAGGCGCCCTTCTTCAGCTCGTGGCCGGTGGCGAGGTTGCGCGCGGTGGCCGGGTAGCCCGTGTCCACCATGCCCAGGGGACGCCAGACGTCCTCGCGCATGAAGGTGACGAAGGGCCGGCCGCTGGCCGACTCCACCAGCCTGCCGACCACCACGTAGTTGAAGTTGGTGTAGTCGTTGCGCGTGCCCGGGTCGAAGGTGAGCGGCACTCCTGAGTAGTTGGCGAGCGCCTCCTTCCAGGTGGCCGGTTTGCCGGTCTTGTCCCCGATGCCGCTCGAGTGCGCCAGGAACTGGCGCACGGTGATGGCGCGCCAGGCCGGGGGAAGCTCGGGCAGGTAGCGCGAAGCCGGCACGTCCAGGCCGAGCTGGCCACGTTGCACCAGCGTCAGTGCGCCTACCGCGGCCAGCGCCTTGGAGAGCGAGCCGATGTGGAAGACGGTGGCGGAGTCCGGCCGCTCGCCGCCGCCGCGCCGCTTCTCGCCGTACCCCTTCTTCACGACGACGGTTCCACCCCGCACCACCGCGACGATGGCGCCAGGCAGTTCCTGCCGCTGCATCTCCTCGGTGAGGATGGCGTCCACGCGCCGCTCGAGTGCCCGGTCGATTGCCACGGTGGGCTCGGCCCGCTGCGCTGCGCGCCCGGGAGCGCTGGCGGCACGCCGGGTTGGCGCCGGGTCGGCATGCGGGTGCAGGGGGATGAGGACCAGCAAGGCCCACAGCGGAATGGGGATGCGCACGGGGCAGACCTCCGGTGAGAGGTGCACGGCGAGTCTGGTGTCGCCCGGCCCATCTGTAGCCTGCATCGCCCCTGGCTGGCCAATCGCCAGTCCATCGCCTGTCCCACCGGCCCGGGGCACAGCCCGAGCCCGCGCGTCGACCTCCGGCTACGGCAGAGCTGCCGACACGGTGTGGCAGCTCGCGCTGCGCAAGGACTACGGGCGGTGGTGCCGGGCGTATGAGGCACCGGGCGACTGCCTCTCCTTGCTGGAGGACGGCCTGGGCCTCTCCTCCACGGACAGGCTGGCGCCGCCCGGGGCCAGGAGCTGCTCGACCGTGCGGGCCTGCTCCGCCCCCTGCGACAACCCGTGGCGAAGTAGGGCGGGAGCCACGCCCCCGCCCCTCACCGCTCAGCCCCCTACCAGGCGTAGTCCTCCGGCGCGGGCTTGTGGCCCGGGAAGAGCTCATCCAGCCGCGCCAGCGCCTTCTCGTCGAGCTTCACCTCCAGCGCGCGCAGCGCGGACTCGAGCTGCCCGGAGGTGCGCGGTCCGACGATGGGCGCCGTGACTGCGGGCTGGTGGAGCAGCCAGGCCAGCGCGACATCGCCTGGCTCGTGGCCCAGCTCCTCCGCGAGCTTCTCGTAGCCCTCGATGCGCTCGCGGTTCTTCTGGAGTGCCTCCTGCGCGCGTCCTTCGAGCCGGCGCTTCCCCTCGCGCTCCTTGCGCAGGACTCCGCCCAGCAGGCCTCCCTGGAGCGGTGACCACGGCAGGACTCCCAGGCCGTAGTGCCGCGCGGCGGGCAGCACCTCCAGCTCCACCGTCCGGGCCAGCAGGTTGTAGAGGGACTGCTCGCTGACCAGGCCCATGAAGTGGCGTTGCGCGGCCGCCGCCTGCGCCTGCGCGATGTGCCACCCGGCGAAGTTGCTGCTGCCCACGTAGAGCACCTTGCCCTGGGCCACCGCGACCTCCATCGCCTGCCATATCTCCTCCCACGGCGTGGCGCGGTCCACGTGGTGGAACTGGTACAGGTCGATGTAGTCGGTCTTCAGCCGCTTCAGGCTCGCGTCCAGGGCCCGGCGGATGTTGAGCGCGGACAGCTTGCCCTCGTTGGGCCAGTCGCCCATCGGGCCGTAGACCTTGGTCGCCAGCACGGTGCGCTCGCGCCGGCGTCCTCCCTGGGCGAACCAGTTGCCGATGATTTGCTCCGTACGGCCCTTGTTCTCACCCCAGCCGTACACGTTCGCCGTGTCGAAGAAGTTGATTCCCTTGTCGAGCGCGGAGTCCATGATGGCATGTGCATCAGGCTCCTCGGTCGTCCAGCCGAAGTTCATCGTGCCCAGGCAGATGCGGCTGACCGACAGACCCGAACGACCCAGATTCGTGTACTTCATGGCGACTCCTTCACGGCCAGCGTTGGACCCGGGGAGCCTGTCCACTCGCACCAGCGGAGTCCAGCCCTCCTCAGGCTCTGTTCCCGATGTCGCGGTACCCGGCCCCCTGGTTCGTGCCCGAACCGTCGAGCATTGCGAACTCAGCAACCCAGTTGCTTGAACGAGGCTCCGCATCCGCCGTAGCTTGACGGTTGGCGCATCCATCGGCGGCGCCCCCCCATCCCCGGGAGGTCCCATGGGTCGATTCTCGTATCCCGCTACCTTGCTCCTTCGTGTCGTGACCCTCGTGGTGCTGACCTCCTGCAATGGAGACGACGGAGGTCGAGTCGAGGACATCGTGGTCACCGCGCCCACGGCCTACCTGTGGGTCAACGAGACACTCCAGTTCACCGCGGAGGCGCGCGACGGCAAGCGGAAGCCGCTCGAAGGACGTGCCATCACCTGGCGAAGCGAGGACCCCTCGGTGGCCACGGTGGATGACACCGGCCTGCTCACCGGAGTGAGCGTGGGCATCACCGATATCGTAGCCACGAGCGAGGGAAAGCAGGGGCGGCAGCGCATCAACGTCCGCTCGCGGGCGGCATTCGTGGGGGTGGTGATGGAGGGTCGACACCTGCCGAGGCTCGAGCAGTACCTTCCGACGCTCAAGGTGGGCAGCGAGGTGGTGCTGCTCGCCGACGCGTATGACATCGGCTTGAACAGGCTTCCCGATGCCGTCCGGGACATGCGCTGGTCCAGCTCCGACTCCACCATCGCGTCGGTCAGCGCCACCCCATATGGCGCGAAGGTGACGGGGCTGGCGCCGGGCAAGGTGACCGTCACCGCCGACTTCGAGGGCATTCGCCGGGACTTCACGCTGGTGGTCGGCAAGGGGTACACGCTCACGGAGTTCGGCACGCCGCTCGCCCTGACGGTGGAGGTGACGAACCTGAACGAGCACGGGCACGTGGTGGGGAGCATCGATCGCCACGCCTTTGTCTGGCGGGGCGGGCCGGTCATCGACCTGGGCCTCGAGGGGGAAAGCGTCGCATGGGACATCAACGACCACGGACAGGTGGTGGGGGACTTCGGTCTCGGCTGGACCGCCATCCGGGCGTTCTCCTGGCAGGAGGGACAGGCCACCGACCTCTCCGTGTCCCCCGGGCCGGACATGCACGCGGTCGCCATCAACAATCAGGGCGAGGTGGCCGGCTTCACCCACTCCCGCTGGGTGGGCGGCGAAGGCGCGGCCCATGCCGTGGTGTGGAGGAATGGCCAGCTGAACGACCTGGGCACCCTCGGAGGGTACGCAGCCTATCCTCTGGACATCACCTCCCAGGGGCACCTCGTCGGCTTGAGCGTCGCTTCCAGCACGAGCCAGACGCCCTTCATCTTCCGCGATGGGCAGCTCTCGACCCTGTCGGTCAGTAACAGCTGGGGCACGACCGGGGGACGGGCCGTGGCCATGAGCGAGGACGGCACCGTCGTCGGGAACACCGGCGATGGGGCCTTCGTGTGGAGGAACGGGGCCTTCACGTACCTCGCTCCGGACGAAGAGACGACCCTGCGGGTCTTCGACGTGAACAACCATGGGCAGGTGGTCGGCCAGACGGAGTCACGGTTCGGAACGACGCTCGCCTTCCTGTGGCAGGACGGCGTCGCGCTGGACCTCTCCGGGCTGGTGGACCTCCCGCTGCTGGGGACGCTCACCAACGCACGGGCCATCAATGACCGGGGGCAGATCGCCGTGGAGACGGACATCAATGGCGGCCCCCCCGGGGGCGCCCTGCTCACGCCGGTGCCGTAGAGCCTTCTCGGCGAAAGGCCGGGCTTCGAGCCGCCCGACCCGCCTCAGCCGAAGAGCTTCGACCAGAAGGACTTCTTCTCCTCCGGCGGTGGCTTCTGGCTCACGGGCCTGCTCGCGACGTCGAAGTCGAGCCGGGCCACCTGGAGCAGCCCCACCATTCCCATGCCGCCATCTTCATGCGTCAGCTTGAAGTCTCGCTGGCCGAACGCCACTGCGTACCCATGGGGGTCGTGGTGCCACACGGTCATCTCACCCTTGCGGACGGGGGCGCTGCCATGCAGTCCCGTGCCTGGATACAACGAGGGCACCCGGGTTTCGTACTTGCGGCCGTCGAGTGCCTCGAACACCGCATGGACCCAGACGAAATCCATGGAGCTGTTCGGCGGGTCGAACTGGATGGAGCGAAGCTCGCTGAAGGGCAGGTCCAGCACCATGCTGCCCTTGAAGCAGGGCAGGTGCGGCCCTGTCAGGTCATCCGTGTCCGTCAGGTCGGAGAATCCCACCCGGGCGCCATTGGTCCGCGTCAGGGTTCCGGAGACCCTGGGAGCCAGGCCCGTCCCTTCCGCCAGGGCACGGGCCGCGTCGGAGTATTCACCCTTCGCATGGAACACCGCTGCCTGGAGATAGGCGCGTGAAAAGGGCTGTGGCTCTTGAAGCGCACCGCGCTCCCAGGCCAGTCCGGCATCCTTCCTTCGTAGCGAGTGCAGTCGCTCCAGCCTGGCGCAGTGGCGCAGGAAGGTCGCTGCTTCGGAGACTCCAGGCTCGAGCTTCACCATCTCATCCAGCGCGCGCAGGGCTCCCTCGTAGTCCTCCAGGCGCACCCTCACGTTGAATGCCATCAACAGTTGCGTTCCTGAGGGCGCCTTCGACAACTCCGCCTCGAGCAACTGGAGTGCTTCCTGGAAGTCGCCTTCCTCGATGTGCTGTTGAATCTGATTCATGATGGATGCCCCCCCGGGCCTGAGCGGCGACCATACCAGAGGGCCGCGGGCGTCGAACGGGCCTCATCGCAGCAGCTCGCGCAGCGCCGACGGGGGGACGTCGTTGTACCGGCGGAAGGTCCTCGTGAAGTGGGCGTGGTCGGCGAAGCCGGTGCAGAAGGCGACGTCCGTGAGCGTCAGCCGCTCATCCCCCAGCAGCGCGTGCGCGGCGGCGACGCGGGAGCGCTGCAGCATCTCGGAGAAGGTGGTCCCCTCCTGCCGCAAGGCCCGCTGGAGGCTCCGGCGCGAGAGGGAGAGTCGCACCGCGGCCTCCTCGAGCGTCCACGGGTGGAGGAGGTCTCCGCGCAGCAACTGCTGGAGCCGGGTGCGGAGGTCATGGAGCGCTTCACCGGGTGAGGCCTCGCACCGCGGGCCACCCGCCGGCTTCCAGTGGATGGTGGCGAGGTCCGTCGCGTCGGGCAGCACGCGCGGCCCGGGCGCCTGGGGACCGCCGTGGATGACCACGGGCGCACCTGCCTCGGGCGTGAGCGTGACGACCAGCTCCGTGAAGCCCGCCAGCTCCAGGAGCGCGATGATGGCGCCCCAGATGAACAGGTCGTTGACGGCGAGAATCGTCCCTCCGTCGATGGCCACGTGGCGCACCGTCATCCGGGCGCCGTCCGCGTCATGGTGGAGCAGCCGCGTGCGGTGGCGCGAGTGGCCGAAGCGCTCGAGCGTCTGCCACCTCTCGACGATGTGTCGCGGCGTGGGCCCGGTGGTGATGGCGCGGATGACGGGATGGTCGGCCAGGGCTCGCAGCTCACGGCCGAGCGCCAGCACGGGCCTCCAGCCATGGGCCTCCAGGACGGCCTGGAGCAAGGCGACCTTGTCGCGTCCCCGGGGCTGGAGCTCCGGGTAGTCGCGTGCGACTGCCGCGTGCAGCAGTGCACTCAGGCTCGAGCTGGTCAGGGTGCCTTGGTCCACCACGGGCAGCGGCTCCGGGTCAGCGGGACGCGCGCGGTGGCGGCTCGCCGCAGCGCCCCGCCTTGCGCCAGTCGGCCAGCGCGGCGAGGAAGAGTGTATTGAAGTCCTCGCCAGAGAACGGATTCTGACTGGTCACCAGGCTGCAATCGCGCACGGCCCGGGAGCGGCCCGGGAAGGCCGTCTCGTGGAGGTAGCCGGCCGCGTCGAGCTGCTCTCCAATCTCGCGAACCTGTGCACGCTTCCCCATCACGAAGGTCTCAATGTACCACTCCTCGAAGCCCGAGACGGAGGTGACGCGCCGGCCGAGGAAGGGACTCTGGTCGACGGGCAGTCGCGTCAGGAGCGCGGGGGCATGGCAGACGAGCCCGACGGGCCGGTCCGTGGCGCCGAAGTCGAGGAGCAGGCCCTGCAGGTCCGTGTCGTGCAGCAGGTCGACCATGACGCCCTGGCCGCCCGGCACGAGGAGGGCCTGGAACGCGGCGGCGCGGGCCCGGACCTCGGACAGGGGCAGGGGCGCGAGCAGTGCCGGGAGCGTCGCCACGAGCGCCTGCGCTTCGGCGAGCGCCCCGGGGTGCTTCTTCCAGTACGACGGCTCCAGGCTCTCCGGGTCCCACACCGGCGGCCGGCCCCCGGGCGTCGCGATGACCACCTCGTAGCCCGCGCCCACGAGGGCCCGGTAGGGCTCGTAGAACTCGTTCAGGAAGACGCCCGTCCGCCGCTTGCTCCCATCCGCGAGCGTCTGCTCGGAGGCGGCGGAGAGGACCATGACGACGGCGCCAGGCGGTGGGAGCGCCTCGGCCGCGAGGGTTCCTGGCGGAAAGACCACCTGGCGCGTCGGCAGCGTGGAGCAGCCCAGGACCCCGGCGCAGCCCGCGGCCATGAGGACGAGGTAGGAGAAGCAGCGCTGCAGGGCCCGCTGCAAGCGAGACGTGGCAACCCGATTCGTCGTGGACGCACCCATGTCATTCCTCCCGGTGACGGCTTCAGCGCCACCGTAGGAAGTCCAGGAGGGACGGGCTTGAACGTATGCGCCAGACCCCGGTGTCTCCCGGCAGACGCGGCGTCGGCGCCCCCCCCCGGCCCCAGCGCCGTGAGGCAGCCTGTTCACACTCAGTTACATTTGATACACTTGTGGTGACTCTCCCATTCACCCCACGAGTGAGGTCGCCATGTCCGTCTTCCGCCGTCCGTCTTCCATCCGTCTGTCAGTCCTCGCATGCGCCGTGTTCGTCAGCCTGGCGGCCTGTGGCCCCGAGCTGGAGGAGCCTGGCTCGTCTCCCGAGACTGCACAGCCCCCCAGCCCGGCGTCGGAGTACCTCGAGCCCCTCGAGCCGGTCGCCTCGGAGTCACCGGACGACGGCGCCGTGGAGGCCATGGCGAGCAACTACTGCTGCCAGATTTCCTGGCTCGGCGACCCGCAGCCCTTCATGTGCGTCGGGTACAACACGCTCAAGGCCTGGGCGCGCACGAAGTGTTACGCGACCGCGGCGAGCATTCCCGCGACGGTTCCGGTGCTCGCCTCCGGCACGTGCAGCAGCTACGTGTTCTGCCGGGGCCTGCCGTAGGCGCGTGTACCACGGTCAAGGAGGCACTCGACGCGTTCCCGCAGCTGACGTCCCTGCCCGACACGACTTGACCCGAAAAAACGGGCTCGACTCTCCATTGGGAGGCAACTGGAAGCCTACGCATCCCCAGGCCCACAGGAGTCTCCCACCATGAAGTTCCTCCCTGCTTCGTTGTGCTTCGTGTTGCCGCTGCTCTCCGCCACGCCCGTCCAGGCGCAAGCGCCCGACACCTGGACGGAGCACTGGTTCGAGCACGACCAGAATGTCTCCCGCGTCTACCAGGACGCTGACGTGGCCGTGTACTTCGACTCGGACGTGAACCGGTCCATCACCTGGCCCAACACCTTCGTGGGCGACGTGTGGCGCTACACCAGGCGGACCTACGGACACTTCGGCACGGACTCGCAGCTCTACGCCATCTTCCACGCGGCGAAGTACAGCGGAGGCCACCCCTCCACGTACTTCGACGCCAGCCATGACAGGCGCAACGTGATTGATGTGGGCTCCAGCTCCCCCACGGCCTGGACGAGCGGCACCGGCAACGACCTGGACATCGTCACCCATGAGGTGGCCCACATCGTGGAGCTCGCCAGCAAGGGCGTGCACGACTCGCCTGCCTTCGGCCTGTGGCGCGACAGCAAGTGGGCGGAGATCTTCAACTACGACGTGTACCTGGGGCTGGGCCGCACCAGCGATGCCAACCGCTGGTACAACCTGATGGTCAACACGACGGACAACTTCCCCCGCGCCAACACCCACTGGTTCCGGGACTGGTTCTACCCCATCTACAAGAACCACGGCGGCGCCTCGGTGCTCAACCGGTACTTCGTCCTGCTCGCGCAGCACCTGCCGAAGAACGGCGGCAACTACGCGCGGGGCCTGAACTGGGGAGAGTTCATCCACTTCTGGAGTGGCGCCGCGGGCGTCAACCTCAAGACCCTGGCCACGTCCGCCTTCGGCTGGCCCGCCGAGTGGGAAGCGCAGTTCACCCAGGCTCAGCGTGACTTCCCCTTCACCTACAACGCCCCGGGCCCCACGGCGGTCTCCGTGTTCCAGGACCAGAACCACGGTGGCTATGGAATGGCGCTGCCCGTCGGCCGCTACACGCTGTCCGCCCTGCGTGCCTGGGGCGTGCGCAATGACGACATCACCTCGCTGAAGGTCTCCAGCGGCTACAAGGTCACCCTGTACGAACACGACAACTTCGGCGGTGCCAGCCTCACCAGGACGGCTGACGATGCCTCGCTCGTCGACGACGGCTGGAACGACAAGGTGTCCTCGCTCATCGTGAGCGCGTCGGGACCGTAGGTCAGCGCTTCACGTGCCCGTGCAGGACCGGGTAGGCATCGACGTACACGTCCAGCGCGGTGACGCGCGGGACGACACCGCGCCGGAGGGCGCTGCCAGGCAGCACTCCCACTGGAAACTCCAGGCTTTGTGGCATAGACGCGCTGATACATGGAGCTCCCGTCCGACCCCGCCCCCTCCCCTCCGCCCGCCCGCCCCACGTCTGGCGTTGAAGCGTGGCTGACGGCCGGGCTCGTCGTGGCGGCGGTGGTCGCGCTGGCCTACCTCTGCGGCTACCTGGCCGTGCCCATCGTGGACGACGCGGCCATCTCCATCGCCTACGGCCACACGTTCTTCAGCGGCGGAGGCCTGCGCGTCACCCCGGCCTCTCAGCCGGTGGAGGGCTTCTCCAATCCCATCTGGACGCTGCTGCTGGGGCTGAGCCGCCCGCTGGACCTGCCGCCGGACACGTATGCGCACACGCTGGGCATCGTCTTCGGCCTGCTGGCGCTGCCCCTCTTCGCGCTGTGGGGCCCCGCGTCGGAGCGCCGGGCTCCGCGCCTGGAGGACGCCGCCGCGCCGTGGGTGGCCGCGTCCAGCGTCACGTACGCGAGCTGGATATCCAGCGGCATGGAGACGGGCCTCCAGGCCTTCCTGCTCGCCGCGGCCGGGGTGCTGCTGCTGCGGGAGCTGCGCACGGGGGTGGGCGCGAGCGTGGGCCTCGCGCTGGGCCTGCTGTGCCTCACGCGCCCGGAGGGCGTTCTCTACACCGCCGCGGCCTGCGCGCTCTGGCTCGTGCACCGCGCCCTGGAGCGCCGCTGGACGGGACGGCAGGCGCTCGGCATCGCGCTGTGGCTGGGGCTCCTCGTGGGCGGGTGGCTCGCGGTGCGCTGGGTCTACTTCGCGGACCTGCTGCCCAACACGTACTACGCCAAGCGGCTCTGGCGGTTCGACGGGCCCGCCTACGTGCGCAACTACCTCGCGGAGCACGGGCGGCTGTGCCAGCTCGCGGCGGTGGGCATGGTGCTGGGCCTGGTGGGAGGCGCGGCGCGCGCGAGGGTGGCGGCGCTCGCGGCGCTCTTCCTCGCCAGTGGGGTGTGGTTCGCGTGGCGCTCCGGGGACTGGATGCGCGAGTGGCGCTTCCTCGCGCCCCTCGTGCCGCTGCTGGGCGTGGGCATGGCGGCGGGGCTGTCCGGCGTGCGCGCCAGGGCGGCCTGGCTCCGCGGGCGCGGGGCACGGTGGACGTGGCCGGCACGGGCCGGGGTGGCCGTGGCGGCGCTGGGGGCGCTCTTCTTCGGCGTGCCCGCCCTGCGGGCGTCGGTGCTGCGCGCGCCGCGCATCAAGCCCTCACCGGAGCTGCCGTACGAATTCATCGCGGAGCGCTTCCGCCACGTGCGGGAGATGGCGGACAGGCTCGGGCAGGTGCGGCCGCTGCTGGGGTACCCGGACCTGGGCGGGCAGGCGATGGTGCTGCGCCAGGCGGAGGTCATCGACGTGGCAGGGCTGGCGGACTACGCGCTGGCGCACCACGCGGGCAACTATCCGGCGCTGGAGGACTACCTCGTCTCGGAGGGGCCGCCCGTGCTCCTGGACGCGCACGGCCCCAGCGGGCACCTGCGCGGCTTCCAGCAGCTCATGTCGCAGTTCCGCGCCGAGCCGGGGGACCACTGGCGGCTCGTGGGGCTCTCCGACAAGGAGGACCCGCGCTGCCCCGGTGGCAAGGCCGCGGCCCTGGCGCCGGACCGGGAGGCGCTCGCCCGCCTGTTCGAGCAGGACATCCAGGAGGGCGCGGCGGAGCGGGGACTGAAGCGCTGGCGCTGCGTCTTCGCGTACAAGCCGCTGGGCGAGCTGCCGACCCGCGACGCGCGGGAGCAGCTCGCGGACCTGGCCGAGGAGCGCGGCGAGGCCCTGGAGCGGGAGGGGAAGCTCGTCCCCGCGCTGCGCCACTACTCGCTGGCCACGCTGCTCGACAGGGGCGACGCGCACCGGCGCCGGAAGACGGAGGCCCTGCGCGGCCGCATCTTCCCACGGCCGCCGGGCGGATGACCGCGGGGGCGAAAGGCCCTCCTCCTACTGGCGCAGCACCCGGTCCGCGAGCGAGCCGAGCGGGTCCACGAGCCAGGGCTCGACACCGGCCGGCAGGAAGCGCGGCATCGGGGCCATGAAGGTGAAGCGCGCGGGCATGAGCAGGTTGGCCACCACCAGCACCGCCGCGAGCGCGGGCAGTCCCCAGGCCCTGCCTGCCGTCACCGGCGCCGCGCCCGGCTGGCGCTCCAGCTGACCCCGGAGGGCCGTGTACGCGAGGAAGGCCTGCAGGTGCGTGAGCGAGAACAGCCGCGCGAAGTCGAAGGCAATCAGCACGAGCACGAGCGAGCTGCACGAGGCGACGGCGTACACCGCGGCCCACGTCCACCGCGCCCGGCGCTCCAGCCCCGAGCGCCACAGCCGCGCCAGGCCCAGGGCCATCATCACGAAGGTGGTGGGGAGGAAGACGAGCAGGCCCCGGGCGTAGATTCGCCACAGGTCTTCGTGCTCGAAGATGCGTCGCACGTTCTGCCGGAACGACACCCGCAGCAGCTCGTGGACGATGTCCACCCACCGCGACGGGGTGGCGCCCCACTGGAGCATGCGGGCATGCAGCGCGTCGGAAGGCGGGGACAGGAAGATGAAGCACGCCAGGAGCGCCAGCGCCACGAGCACGGCCAGCACCCGCGCCGCCGTGCGCCGGTCCACCGCCAGCCCCGGGCGGGACGGGTCCAGGGCGGCCAGCAGGAGCACGGGCACCAGCACCACCGAGGCCGTCTCGTGGACGAGCATCGTCACGGCCGCGATGGGAACGAACCAGGCCAGGGACAGCCGCCCGCCCCGCACCGCGAGCAGTGACAGCACGGCGAGCAGGCTGTCGAAGTACCCCAGGCACATGCCCGTGTGCCAGACGAACGCCGAGGACGCGAAGAGGAACGCCACGGCCACGTCATCCCGCTCCGGGCCCCCGTCCGCGGCACGGCCCCGCAGCAGCGCCCGCGTGGCGGACGCGGCCCAGAGGGTGAACAGCGTCATGGCGGCGAAGGACACGCCGATGATGATGTGCCGGACGGTGGCGCCGTCCTTCTCCGCGAAGAAGGGCAGCAACAGCGTGCCGGGAAGCCCCCGCTTGACGAAGCCATGACTGTAGTTGAGCAGGTGGTGGCTGATGGCCCAGTCATGCGGCACCGTCACCAGCCCCTTGAGCAGGGTGAAGCCCAGGACCGCCCACAGCACCGCGAGGAGGACGGAGCGGGCCCGCGCCGCGACACCGGCCGGTGGGCCCTCGGGGGCACTCCGCCCGGGCGTGTCCGCGGGCACTTCGAGCGGTGCCGCGCCCTGCACCGGCGCGGACGATGGTGTGGACATCTTGTCGAGACCTCAGGGCGTTCCGGACCGCGCCCCTGCTATCACGAGTCCCGTGGCAGTGCGCACACTCATCCTGCCAGGCGTCGACACGGGCGGCTCACCTGGTGATGGGCCCCTTGCGTTGCTTCTCTCCCGAGCTCCTTTCGCCAGGCACCCGTCCCAGCTAGGCCTCACCTGGTGCGGCCCGATGAAACGCTCCGGCGCATCTACTGGGGAGACGAAGGCACACGCTGTCACCGGCCCCACCTGGGGCACCGTGCCCACCCGGTCCACCCGCTTGACGAAGGACGCCGCCTCCCGTCCCCGATTCGCAGGCCCTCACGCGATCCATCGCCCTCCGTCCTCGACGGCCTGCTGGAGAATCGTGGTGCCCTGCCCGCGCAAGGCCCCAGAGGACGCGCGGCAGGCGTACCAGGTGGCCCGCCTGCAGCAACGCTTCCGCTGGACGGGGCTGGACGTGCGGTTACCGCCTCGGAAGGCCCCCCGGTGTGCCTTCCTCGGGGGCTTCAGCCTGCACGCAAACACGCACCTGCATGCCAACGACAGGCCGGGCCTGGAGCGGCTGTGTGCCGGTACGGAGCGCGAGGTGCCTTGGCGCTGGAACGCTTCGAGGAGGCGGCTGCCGGACGCGGCCGTTCCAAACCTGTCCGACTGTCCGACAGGTTTGCGCCCTGTGTCGCCGGCAGGGGCCACAGCCTGGTGCTCAGTCGCTGGAATTCCCAGGGCGCAAACCATGTATTCAAATTATCGGATTGGCTTTCCGAAGGAGCCTTGTGTGTCTCCTCGACACCCCAGCACCTCTCCTGTCCTCGGCACGACGCGAGGAGGGGTGGGCCGCTTGGTCTGGGTCCTCCTCCTGCTCCTGGGCTTTGGAGCAGAGGCCAGGGCCGCCGGACTGGTGGTCACGGGGCGGGTCCACGGGCCGGACGAGCGGCCGGTCCTCCAGGCCGAGGTTCACGTCTTCTCGGGCCACCAGGAGTTGACCCTCGTACCGGAAGCCACCGATTTGCATGGCGACTTCCGCTTTTCTCTTCCGGGCGTCGATGTCACGCACGTTCAATGCGAACTGCGCGCCCGGGGTTACGTGCCGATGCTCATCACCGTTCCGGTGAAGAACGGTCAGGCGGACCTGGGCACGGTCGTGCTCAAGCCTCGGAAGAGCCTGCGCATCGCCACGGTGAAGTATTCGCAATCGGCGCTCGATGACTACTTCCACGCCGACGTGCAATTCCATAATGAGACCCAGGAGGTACAGATCATCACCGAACTGGCTTTGTTCGGGCAGAAGCTGGAGCGGACCGGCTGTCTCGACGTGTCGCCGGCCTTCATCGTGCGATTCGATCATGCCCTGGACGGCGCCAAAGGCGCGGCTTCCGTGACGAACCGGGTGGAGTTGGTGAACGCCGACGGCAAGCCGCTCGACACCCTGCGTATCGAAGGCACGCTGGAGTCCCTCCCGTGTGAGCAGGCTCGTCTGCGGCTGCGAGTTCCCCTGAGCCTTCGGCTCGCTCCTGGCGAGTGGTCGCATCTCCAGGTTCGGATTCCCCAGACCATGACCGTGGCCGGTGGAGCCCACGACCGGCTCGAGCTCGCTCGATGGCATCAGTTCGTGCTCTCCATGACGCTGGCCGACGGCACGACGGTCATGACCGAACCTGGTCCCCCTGCCTGAGTCCACCATGTGCCTGCTCTCCGGATTCTGGGCGGATTTGAGGAGTCGAGGCGCCACCGTCGCGAGAGTCGACCGCTCGCTGCCCGAACTCGCGGTGCTCACGCTCACTTCGACGCTGGCGGCGGGAATCGGCTTTGCCGACCAGGTCACCCGGCTGCTGTCACCAGTGCCTGGAGCCGGATTCGTGCTGCCCGCCCTGCCAGCGCTGCTCGTCTCGGGATTGTGCGGCCACCTCATCCGGGCGAAGAGCCCTGGCCAGGCCCCGCTGGTGACCGGTGTTCAGGTTCCGCCCGTCTACCGCTACCGGCAATCCGTCCGGCTCGCGGCGATGGTCCTGTTCCTGCCGCTCACCGGAGCTTTCTTGTTGAGTCTGGCCAGGAATCGCCCGGTCCTGTTCGCCGGGGAGCGCCTGCTGTCGGGACACGTGTGTAGCAGGCTCGACGGGGCTCCGGTTTCCAGGGCGACGCTCGAGGTCCTCGATGAGCAGGAGGGGATACTGTCCGTCCCCGAGCGGACCGACGACTCCGGTTTCTTCATCGCCGACATTCCTCGATTCTCGAGGCGGCCCGCGCGTCTCCGCCTCTCTGGTGGCCAGTGCGCGCCGGTGACGATTGCGCTGGCGCAAGAGGTCTCTTCTGCCCATGGGTGTGGGCACACACGTGTCGCGCGAGCTGGGAGCACGTGGTTCATTCCTTGTGAGGGTCGAAAATGATGCGAACCTCCTGGATTCCTCCCGTCATCCTCCTGTCGCTTCTCGCACTGGGCAATGCGCAGGGGGCTGAAGCACCACCCAGGCCCTCTCTACCCGTGGCCGGCGCCGGGAAGGAGCTGAGCCCCTCGGAGCGTGAGGAATTGGAGCCCGTGATACGGCTCTGGGACCAGAACGACTTCGCCGGAGCCATCGCCTTGCTCGAGCCCATCGCGCGCCGGCCGGGGGCCCCCCCCGCGAGCATCGCGCTGCTTGCGTACTTCTACGAACGCGATCATCAAGAGGACAAGGCCATCCGCACCTACAGGCAGTGTCTGTCTCTTCTGGGCCCGCAGGGGGACCTGGTACACGCCAACGTCCGCTTCGCGCTGGGTCGACTCCTCCTGAATTCGGGACAGTACGGAGAAGCGGTAGCGCTGCTTGAACAGGCGTGGAATCATCCTTCCTACGAGGTCTCGAATCCCCTGATCCCCGAGCTCCTCGCCCAGGCCTACGCGGGCCTCCAGCGGCCCGAGTTGGCGGCCGCCTTCGCCGTGGGCTCCATCGGCATTGCGCCTGCCCATGAGTACGCCTGGAAGACGTGGGACCTTCTGGGAGGCGAGCCCAAGCACTTCCGGCGTCCCCCGGGCTTCCGGCGGGACGTCTTCTTCCTTGGCGAATCGCCCACCGCCGACCTCGTGCTCCGCCACGGGAATCCGAGGGAGTGGCAAGAGCCCGAGCTGGCACGAGCCGTCCGAGACTACCTCTCCTTCGCCGAGGCGCTCGATGCCCAGGAGCCCGCGGTCGCGGCGCGGTTCCGGCAGGTGGGGCTTACCTCCTACTTCCGTGACGTCATTGCCGCAATGAACGCTCGCCCCCCCAGGAAGCGCTGCGCAGGCTCAGCGAGCAGAGCACGTCCGCGGGCTACGAGACCCTGCCCCTGGACCTGCGATTGTTTGGTCTGCAGCTCGAATCCTGGCTCCACATCCAGACCGCCCACCTGATTCATGCGTTGCAAGCCGTGGAGCGCATGAGCGAGTTCGCGCGTCAGGCTGGGAGCCCTCGCGCGCTCGCTTTAGCGAGAGGCGCAGGGAAAACCCTCTCCATTGCGGCCTTCAGGTCCGTATCGTTCGACCCGCTCACGGGGCAATTGCGAGAGGATGATCCAGAAGACTTTCTCGGGGCCGGAACCGGCGGCGGTGGGGAAGGAGTCCGCGAGCGTCGATTCCGTTATGGAATGACCAGCTCTGACGAGGACCTCGCGACCGTGGGTACCCACCGTTTGGCCGCGGAGATGGGCCTGGACCCCGAACTGGGAGCGCGGTTGGAGTCGCTCATCCGCGCGAGAAACCTGGAACTGCCCGTGAAGGTCTATCTGGAATCGGTGTCGCGCGAGCTGGGCCCGTCCTCCGTGCGGGTGGAAGGAGAAGCGCTGGCCAGCATCCAGGATGACGCGGGCATCTCCCTGCTCGAACGGCTCGATCAGCAGATCTCGGCGCACGCCACGCCGGCAATCCCACCCACGACCGTCACGGCGTACGTCGTGGGCAAGAGGTTGATGGCACTGTTCTCGCCTGACGCCCCTCGGTGACGCCCTCAGCCTCCCTCGAGCGGAGGCAAGGCCGGAGCCGGATGCCCTGGGGCGAGGAGCCGCTGACAGGGCCCCCTCCCTCTCACGCGTCTTCCCTCACACCGCCAGCCTGACCGGCTCCCGGGTCCGGGGTCAGGGCACGATGGGGCTCACCGAAGGACATCAGCCGGCGGTGCAGCGGCGCGAGCACGCCGAGGAGGAGCACGAGCACACCGGTGACCTGCAGGATCCGCTCGATGGAGACCCTCTCCCCCAGGGGGCCGAAGAGCAGCATGGACAGCGGCATCAGGGCGGTGGAGAGCATGGTCATCACGCTGAAGACCCGCCCCAGGTAGGCCGGCTCCACCTTCTCCTGGAGCATCACCGTGGCGGGGGTGTTGTAGAGCGGCAACGCCACGCCGAAGAGCGCCATGAACGCCAGGTACACCCCGAAGTGGGGCACCACCCCGAGGCCCACGATGCACGCCCCCATGATGAGGTTGGAGACGACCATGGTCCGCATGCGGTTGCCGAAGCCCTTCCACACGGCGAGCACGGCGCCCCCCACCATCATGCCCACCGAGAAGACCATCTCGATGGCCGTCAACCGCCACACCTCGCCCCCGAAGCTGCGCGCCGTCTGCAGTGGCGTGAGGAACGCGCCAGGGGTGATGAGCACCAGGATGACCCCCAGGTAGCCGAAGAACGGCACCAGGTGCGCGTGGCCGCGGATGTACCCGAAGCCGTCGCGAATCTCCCTCAGCTGCGAGGCCCCCTCCTGCACCGGCGCACGAGGACGCGCCTCCACCCGGACGAAGAAGGCGACGAGGACGATGGCCAGGGCCGCCGTCACCACGTCCACGTAGAAGAGCACCTGCAGGGGAGCCACGGACATGAGGAAGCCGGCGAGCGCCGGTGCCCCCAGCATGTTGACCGAGTTGAGCGTGCCCTGGATGCCGTTCACCCGCATCAGCTGGTCTTCGGGCACCAGCTGCGGCAGCAGCGCATTCACCGAGGGCTGCTGGATGGCCGTGCCCACCGAGCGCACCGCCGCGGCCAGGAAGAAGAGCCACAGCTCCGTGCCGCGCAGGGTGAACACCACGGCCAGCGCCAGGGTCACCAGCGCAATCAGCGCATCGGAGAGGACGATGAGCTTGCGGCGGTCGTACCGGTCGGCCCAGACCCCTGCGAACGGCGACAGGAGGAACGTGGGCAGGAAGCCGACCACGATGTAGAGCGTCATCATGACGCTCGAGCGCGTCTGCAGCGTCACCTGCCACAGGAGCGCGTACTGCACCAGGGAGGAGCCCAGCAATGACAGGGCCTGGCTGCCCAGGAAGAGGGCCGTGTTGCGTTTCCAGGAGGCGTGCATGGCCGGACTGTAACCGCTGGGCTGCCCTCAGTCCCGAGCCGAGCGGCGCTGAGCTACGTCTTGAGCGGCGCGGCATGGCCGAGCGCTCCAGTCCTCCTCCATTCGGCCGCCACGGGCCCTGGTTCCAGGGCAGGATGGGGCATGCTCGTCACCGAAGATGCACTCCGGAGGTTCATCGTCTCGCTGCGAAAGGGCGCCACGGAAGCGGCGTCCTCGCCCGCCGTGCGGGACTTCGCCGAGCGCGCCCGCACGCTCGACCCGCGCAGCCTCGTCCGGGAAGGCACCGCGCTCCTGAAACAGGAAAAGGACGCTGCCATCGCGCGTGTGGTGCTGCGCACGCTCCGGGGCCTGCTGGGTGACATCGAGGAGCATGGCGAGCACAGCGAGTTCGCCGATGAGGCGCAGTTCGTGCGGCGCGCTGTCTCCACCTGGGCGAAGCGCGTTGACGGCGACGCGGAGGACGTGCTGCTCGCCGACGACCTCGAGACGTCCCTGGTGGCGGTGGTTGAGTCGTCCGACATCACTCCCGCGGAGCTGAAGGCCTGGCAGGTCCTCCGCAAGAGCCGCCGCCTCGCCACGGCCCTGACGGCCCTCGTGAAGAAGCCCGTCTCACCGTGGTTCGCCGAACTGGCCGCGGCGTACATCGGGCGCGAGGTAACGCGGATCGCGAAGAGTTCCCGGGCCGAGTCCTGGCAGTCGAAGCTCGACGACGTGCCGGTGCTGCTCGGCCTGCTGCCCAGGCTGGGCACGCCTCCAGTCTTCACCCCGCGCGTGCTGCGCGCCGCCAACCTGGTGGTGCTCCGTCACGAGCACGCGCCCACGCGTGAGGCACTGGCCGCGATGAACGCTCACGCGGCCTCCGCCGCCGACCTGGAGCGCGCCGAGCGCATCCAGCGAGGGGCCGCCGTCAGGGCGGGTGTCCGCGCCGCGAGTGCGCGACGTGCAGTGAAGACTGCGCAACGGACAACGAAGACGGCGAGAAGGAAGACGACGCGCTGACGCCGTCGAGGTGTCGCACGCGCACCTTCACGGGCCTTTCTCGAAGAATCTGGACGAGCCGGAGAGCCAGGTCCGGGCCGCGGGCCGCAGCCGTCTGACACGGCAGAAGTGCTTTGACGTGTCAGCCCTCGTCCATTGACGTGATGGCCCGGGGCTCCGTCCCGAGCGCGCTGGGCCTGCCCCCTGGGGCGAGGGCGTCATGGGCTGCTGGCATACCGGCTGCAAAAGGTCGGAGCCATGCCCTCCCAGCCCGCCCAGTGGCCCCACACGAGTCAGCCTCAACACTCGACCCATGGCCTGCTGCTCCGGCTCGGCGAGCAGCGCCTGGAGACCCGTCACGGAGCCTTCCAGGTCCACGTCTTCCAGAACCTCTTCACACGCGCCTACACGCTCGCGGTCTGCCGGGGAGGGCTCCAGACACCGGAGCCGCTGCTCGCGCGCATCCACTCGGCCTGCATCACCAGTGAGGCGTTCGGCGGCTGCGACTGTGATTGCGCCGAGCAGCTCGACCTGGCACTCGAGCGCATCGCCGGGGCGGGGCGCGGTATCGTCTTCTACCTGATGCAGGAGGGCCGGGGCGCGGGCTATTCCGCCAAGGCGCGCGACCGCATGCTCGTCCAGGCGAGCCGCCAGCGGGTCACGACCTTCGAGGCGTACCAGGCGCTGGGCCTCGAGCCGGACCATCGCCGCTACCACGAGGTGAAGCTGGCGCTGCGGCTGCTGGACGTGAGCGCACCCCTCCGCCTGCTCACGAACAACCCGGAGAAGACTCGCGCGCTCCAGGAGCAGGGCCTCGTGGTCGATGCCGCCGAGCGAATCCAGCGCGAGGCGAGCGCCTTCAACGTCCATTACCTCTCGTCCAAGCGCCGCGTGGGCCATGCGCTCTCCAGTGGCATGCTGAACCAGAAGGAGGCCGAGCTGCCGGAGCGCATCTCCTCGTTCGAGCCGGCTCCGCTCGAGGCGGCCCCATACCTGCTGAGGATGGCGTCCTATCTCCTCCCCATCCGCGTGGGCCCCGAGCGCGCGCTGGCGTGGTTCAGGGCGCACGTCTACTTCGACCTCCTGGCGGGCTGCGAGCGCGTCGTGCTCACGTATGGCCAGACGGGGGAAGGTGCGCGGCGGGTGCCGCTCGTGCGCATCCAGCGGGAGTCGCTGCTGGAGCGCTTTCCCCTCTGCCATGGCCACTACAAGCCCCAATGGAAGCGGACGGTGGAGGAGTTGGTCCGGCACGGGCATGGCGTCGTCGTGTTCCCGTCCGCCGATGGCGACGCGGCGCTGCTGGTGGCCTCGGCCCTCGGTGCACGGGTGCAGCCCGAGCAGTGGGTGGCTTCCCGATGCACCGACGACGCGCTCTTCGTGCTCCTCGCGCAGCATGTCCCGGGCAGGGTGGTGACTCCCGCCTTCACCCACCACGACGAGGACGGCGCGCGCAGGAGCATGAACGACGCCCTGGTGCGGCACGGCTTCTCGCTCACCCCTCCGAGCGTCTTCGAGGCCGGTTCCTGAGAGAGCGCCCCGATGTCCGAACCGATGAAGACACCTGACGAACGGCGCCTGGAGCGGCTCACCTGGCCCGAGCTGGAGCGGCTCCTCGCGCGGGGTGTGCGGACCGCCGTCCTTCCACTCGGCGCCATGGAGCAGCATGGCGCGCACCTGCCGTTCGCGACCGATACCTGGATTGCCGACGCGCTCGCGGAGCGCTTCTGCGCCCGGGTCCCCGAGGCAATCGCCTGCCCGGCCCTGCCCCTGGGCTGCTCGGCGGAGCACCTGGCCTTTCCGGGCACGCTCAGCTTGAGCACCGCCACGTTGCGCGCGGTCCTGCTGGACGTGCTCGCCTGCTGCAGGCGACATGGGTTCGAGCGGGTGTTCCTGTTCACGGGCCACGGAGGCAACTACGGCCCCCTGGCGGAGTGCCTCGACGCGCTGCGCGCCGCGAGTGCGCCCATGGAGCTCATCGTCTTCACGGAGTCCGCCCGGCTCACGCGCGTCCTCCTGGAGGCGAGCGGGGCGCACGGGGTGGGCCCGGAGTGCTCGGGGCACCATGCCGGCGAGTTCGAGACCTCCATCATTCGCGGCCTGCGGCCGGACGCCGTGCGCCTGGACCGGCTGGAGCCGGGCTTCATGGGGCCGAAGCCCCGGTCCGGCTCGCTCTTCTATCCGAGCCTCCGCGACAACGCCCCGAACGGCACCGTGGGAGACCCCCGGCCGTCGGCTCCGGAGCGCGCGGAGCACTACCTGGAGGCCTGGGTCCGTGTGCTCGTCGATGCGTACCACGCGGCGACTGGACAGAACCCGAGCGGGGGGCTGAAGGCCTCCCCCGGGGAATCGTAGAGTGAGCCTTGGAGGCCGCGATGACGACGCCATCCCTCAATCAGCTTGCCCGCGACCTGGTGAGCCGGCGCGCAACGCTGGGAGAGACCATCCCTGTCCTCTCGCGGGCCGAGGTCCTCGCGGCCAGCGATGCCGCCCTGCTCTCGGTGCCGGGGTTCCGGCGGCTCCACGCCGAGCGCTGGGACCCGGCCCTCCCGGAGCCGGGGGACCTCACCGCGCTGCCTGAAGGCTCTCTCGGGAGTTGCTACGCGCGCTACATGGCGCACTACCGGCTGTCCCCCGACTTCTTCCCCATCCAGTCCCGGCTCGGCCCGGACGCGACGCCCACCCAGTACGCGGTCCATCGACTCAACAAGTGCCACGACGTCTTCCACGTGCTGGGGTCCTACGAGACGTCGGACGCGGACGAGGTCGCCGTCCAGTCGTTCGTGTTCGGACTGGCGCCCGCGGCGCTCGCCCTCTTCCTGGCAGAGGCGGCAGTGCACCCGGACATCGTCACGGAGCGGTACAAGCACCTGCACGACATCTACTCGAGTCACCTCCAGGCGCAGGACTTCGAGCGGGGTGTCGCCGCGGTGTCCCTCCTGGGCGAGCGCTTCGAGTCCCTGATGGAGCAGCCCCTCCATGTCCTGCGGAGGCGGCTCGGCATCTCCGAGCGGACACCCTCCCTCCTGGGGCACCAGGGCGAGAACTCCTGCGCGGGCTTCACCTCCCTCCCCTTCTTCACGGCCGCGAGAGCGGTGTGAGCACGGCCGCGAATGCTCCTGGTGCCGGGGCGGAGCGGCCTGTATCTCTTTCGAGATGAGCGTCATGCGCATGCGCAATGCAATCGTCGTCGGTGGGACGGGCAACATCGGCAGGGCCGTCACGAGCAGGCTGCGGGCGGAGGGGCTGCACGTCGTCTGTGCCTCGGAGGATGTGACGCAGGAGTCGTCCGAGTCGATGCGCGTGGACGTCACGGACGAGGTCTCCGTGAAGTCGCTGTTCGACAGGGCAGCGGCGTCAGGCCCTCTCTCGCTGCTGGTCAACTGTTCGGGCTTCGGAAGCTTCACCCCCATCGAGGAGACCTCGCTCCAGGACTGGCGAAGGACGCTCGACGTGAACCTGACCGGGACCTTCCTGTGCGCGCGAGAGGCGTTCAGGCAGATGAAGGCGCACGGCGGCGGGAGAATCATCCACATCGGCTCCGTGAGCGACCACCTCACCCTGCCCATGAATGGCTCCTATGCCGCCTCCAAGCATGGTGTCCGCGGTCTCACGGGCGTGTTGAACGAGGAGGGGAAGGCCCACGCCATCCGGGCCACGCTCCTGTCGCTGGGGGCCGTGTACACGGCCTTCTGGAAGTCGCGCTCGGAGTTCAGCCCCGCCGACATGCTGTCCGTGGACGACGTGGCCGAGTGCATCTGGGAGATTGCCCGCAAGCCGCTGCACATCCGCGTCGATGAGCTCCGCTTCGTTCCTTCGAAGGGAGTCCTCTGATGGAGCGGCCCTCGGGTGCGAACCTGGCGCTCGTCACCGGAGCCAGCCGGGGGATTGGCGCGGCCATCGCCGACGTCCTCGCGGAGAGCGGGTTCCGGGTGGTCCTGCTGGCGCGTGACGCGGAGGCCCTGGCCCGGCAGGAGCGCAAGCTGCTCGACTCCGGTGCCCGGACGTGGTCGTTCGTGTGTGACCTCGCGGACGAGGCCGCGGTGAACGCGACGCTCGCCCGCATGGAGGCCACCGTGGGCGTCCCCGGCGTCATCGTGAACAACGCCGGCTTCGGCGGGCCCTTCCATCGCGTGGACGAGGTCTCCAGGGCCGAGTGGGATGCCTTGTTCAGCGTGAACGTGGATGCCGTCTACCACCTCTGCCGGTGGGCCCTGCCCCGCATGAAGGCCGCCGGGTTCGGGAGGGTCATCAACATCTCCTCCTCGCTCGGGTTGTTCGGCGGGGCGCTCTCCTCCACCTACGCGGCCACCAAGCACGCCCTGGTCGGCTATTCCAAGTCCATCGCCGCCGAGTGGGGCGCCCATGGCATCACCTGCAACGCCATCTGTCCCGGCTATATCGACACGGAGATGCTGGCGAAGGCGGACCCCGCGTTTCGCAAGGAGCTGTTGCGGAGGATTCCCGCCGGGAGGTTCGCCACTCCCGACGAGGTGGCCCGCCTGGTGGCCTTCGTCGCAGGGCCCTTCGGTGGCTACCTCAATGGCACGACGCTGGTCATCGACGGGGGATTGTCATCCCACCTCGCCAACGACCTGCCTTCGTTCTGATCTCCCGCGGCTCCAGCGCGGCGCAGGGGGAAGAAGCGTCGCGCAGGGGCGGTTGCCCAGGAGGAAGGAAGGTCGAGATGCGCACGTCGTCGCTGCCAGCCCAGGGGATGCACCCCACCCGCCGGGCAGGGCCGCGCCTTCGGTCGTGCGTCCGCCACAGGGCTGCAGCCTGGCTTCCGCTCGCTGAGCCACCTCGCTCGTAGAGGTGTCTCGCGCTCGCTGAGTGGAGCAATGCGCCGCGAAGCGCCTCCGCATTGGAGCGCGCGGAGCGTCGCGCCGTGCGAACGGCCCCGCTCCGATTCGGGCTTCCCCCTTCCTCTTGCCCAAGGCCGCCATGCGCTACCTCGCCCTTGCCATGAATCTGGATGGAACCCTCGCGACCGGCGGACGTGCCGAGGCGTCCGCGCTGGCCGCGCTCACCCGGCTGCGCCGCACCGGGCGCCGCATCATCCTGGTCACCTCGCAGCGGCTCGCGGAGCTCTCCCCGGTCTTCTCGTCCCTGGAGCCCTTCGACTGCATCGTCGCGGAGAACGGTGCGCTCCTCTATTGGCCCTCGCGCCGCGAGAGCACGGCCCTCTGCCGCCCGGTTCCCGAGGCCTTCGTCAGCGCGATGCTCCAGCGCGGTGTCACTCCGCTCGTGCGCGGCCAGGCGGTGGTCTACGCCCCGCGCGCCCGGGCCAGCACGTTCGTCGAGGCCATCGGCGAGCTGGGCCTCGAGCTACAGGTCATCTTCGCCGGAGAGCGTGTCCTGGCCGTGCCGCCGGGCATCAACAAGGGCGAGGGACTGCGCGAGGCCCTGCTGTCGCTCGGGATGTCCGTGCATGAGGTCGTCAGCCTCGGTGCTGGCGCCAACGACCACTCGCTGCTCGGCGTGAGCGAGTGCGCGGTGGCGGTCGCCAATGCCCTGCCGGCGCTCAAGGAACAGGCAGCCTTCACGACGCGAGGCTCGGCGGGCGCGGCGGTGGTCGAGCTCGTCGAGGAGCTGGTCCAGCACGACCTTCAGGCCACGGAGGCGTGGACGCCGCGAGAGGTGCTGACGCTCGGGTACGACCCGGCGGGCGAGCGCGTGGGCATCCCCGCGTACGGCCAGAACCTCCTCGTCGTCGGTCCGCGCGGCGGCGAGGGTGCCAGCTACGTGCGGGGCTTCCTCGCGCGCCTGGTCCAGCGGCGGTACCAGCCCTGCGTCATCGACTGCATCGGAGACTTCGAGCTGCGCGACGACCTGGTGAAGCTGGGCGGCCGGCTGCAGGCGCCCCGCGTGCAGCAGGTGATGGCCGCCCTGACGGCGCCGTCCGTGAAGCCCGTGGTGAGCCTCGCCGCGGTGCCGCCTGAAGCGCAGCCCGGCTTCTTCCGCGAGCTGCTCCAGGCGCTCGAGGGAATGCGGCTGCGGACGGGACGCCCCCACTGGCTCATCGTCAACGGCGCGGAGCGCCTGTGGCCCGCCGGCGCGGAGGCCGCGCATCGCGACGCGCCGAAGCTGCGGGAGACGCTCCTGCGAGTCGATGACCCGGAGGCGGTGGCGCGTCCCATCCTCCGGCAGATGGACGTCGCGGTGGGGGTGGGGCCGGCGCCGGGCCGGGCCATCCAGCAGCTCGCCAGGGCGCTCGACGAGACGGCGCTGCATCCGCCCCTGCACGCGGGAGCGGAGCATGCGGTGCTCGCCTGGTTCGTCGCCGAGGGGCGCTGGCCGCTGCGGCTGAGGGCGCCGCCACGGCGAGCCGAGCGCCTGCGCCGGGCCCCCGAGCAGGTGGAGGGCGACCTGGGGGACCGCGGCTTCATCTTCCGGGGCGTCGGAGGACGGCCCGAGGTCCGAGTGCACAACCTGCGCGCCTTCTGCCAGCGGGCCGTGCAGGTGGACGACGACACCTGGCTCTTCCACCTCTGGCACGGAGACTTCTCACGCTGGCTCCGGGACGCCCTGCACGAGGACGCGCTTGCCCAGAAGGTCGCAGCCATCGAGCGCCGCTACGAGCTGCCCGCGGCGGTGAGTCGCCTCGAGGTTTGCGGCGCCATCGCCCATCACTACGCACTGGCGGCCTGAGCGGGGGGCGGCTGGCGCGCCCGAGCATTCCCCCAGGAGCGTCACATGCTGACCGATATCTCGCTCGTGCTGGCCATCGTGCTGGCGACCATCGTCCTCTTCTCCCTGGAGCGGATTCCGCTCGAGGTCACCTCGCTGGCCGTGGTCTGCCTGCTGGGAGTCACAGGCGTGCTGACCCCCGCCGAGGCCTTCGCCGGGTTCTCCAACGAGACGGTCATCTTCATCTTCGCGCTGCTGGCGATGACCGAGGGGCTGGCCTCCGCGGGAGTGATGCACCGGGCCGGCAGCTGGCTGTCCCACCTGGGCCGGCTGGGGCCCCGGGGCTTCCTGCTGGGGGTGATGCTCCTGGTCGCGGCCTTCTCCTCGGTGGTCTCCAACACCGTCACGACGGCGGCCTTCCTCCCGGTCGTCCTGCGCGCGGCGAAGGCCGCGAGGCTGCGCCGCAGCTGGGTCCTCATGCCGCTCGCCTTCGCCTCCATGCTGGGCGGGATGGGCTTCCTCTACGGCACCTCCACCAACCTGGTGGTCTCCGCGCGTCTCGACGACCTGGGCCTCGGGCCCATCGGTCTCGTCGAGCTGACCCCCGCCGGGGTGCCCATTGCGCTCCTGGGCATCGCGCTGGTCGTCCTCCTGGCGCCCCGGGTCCTTCCCGCTCGCACGGGCGCGGAGACGGAAGGCGCGCGCGGCCGCCACTTCGTCACCGAGGTGCTGGTCCCCGAGGGCTCCCGGCTCATCGGCAAGGGGCTGGTGTGGCTGGAGCGCCGCGTGGGGCTCGAGGTGGTGTCGCTCACGCGAGCGGGGGCCCGCGGGGCTCCGGGGCCGGACGTCCGCCTCGCGGCGGGTGACCGGCTGCTGCTCGGCGGGCGGCGCCGGGACATCCTGCGTCCGGGCCAGCTGCGCGGCCTGGTGACGGCGCACGACCTGGAGTCGCCGACGGCGCGGCGCGGGACGGAGTCCGTGCTCGCCGAGGCCATCGTGCAGCCGACGAGCGGCGTCTCGGGAGTCCGGGTGGGCGACGTGGGCTTCTCGCGGCGCCTCGGCGTCCGGCTGCTGGCGCTCCACCGCCACCCGTCCATCCAGCGGCCCCTGCAGTCGCGGGAGCTGGGCTCCCTGCGGAGCGTGCGGCTGGAGCCGGGAGACGCGCTGCTGCTCTGCGGCCCGCGCGAGCGCCTTCACGCGCTGATGGACGAGCCCTCGCTGCTGCTGATGCCGGACCTGGACTTCCTGCCGCTTCCGCGTCGCTCGCGGGCGCTGCTCGCCAGCCTCATCTTCGTCACGGCGCTCGTGGTGGGGTCGACGGGCGTGGTCTCCCTGTCACTCGCGGGAGTGGCCGGCGTGCTGCTCATGGTGCTGACGGGGTGTCTGGACGCGAAGCTCGTGTTCCGCATCGACTGGCGGGTGGTGCTGCTCATCGGGTCGATGATGGCGCTCGGGCTCGCGATGGAGAAGAGCGGGGCGGGGCAGCTGCTCGGCGGCTTCGCCTCGGGGCTCGCGGAGGTGGGCGGCCCTCGACTGGTGCTGCTGTGCCTGATGCTGCTGACGGTGGTCCTCTCCATCCCGATGAGCAACCAGGCCGCGGCGCTCGTCGTGCTGCCGGTGGGAATCAGCGCGGCGGCGGGGCTGGGCGTGGACCCTCGCAGCTTCGCCATGGGGATTGCGCTCGCCGCTTCGTGCTCGTTCCTCACGCCCCTGGAGCCGAGCTGCATGCTCGTCTTCGGGCCCGGGCGCTACCGCTTCAGCGACTTCCTCCGGCTCGGAGGGCCGCTCACCGCGCTGATGCTCGCCACGCTCGTGGTGCTCGTTCCGTGGGTGTGGCCCATGGACGCACACCCGGCCGCCGTGCCCCTCGGTCAGCCCAGCCGGAATGCCCGCTATACTGGCCCTTGAAAAGGGGACGCGATGGGACCCGAGACCCTCCTCAACGAGCTGCGGAGCTCCGAGCTGTTCACGCCCGGATTCCCGAAGCGGGCCCACTACACACGCACGCAGTGGGCCCTGCTTCCCGAGGAGGTCCGACAGGCGGCACATGAGCCGGAGCGGCTCGCGCTCGCTCGCGTCAAGAATGTCCAGGCCCTCGCCGGAGCCGTCCGCGAGCTCGGGAAGGCGCGCTACGAACCCGCCGTGCCGGTGCTCGCGGAGCTGTGGGCCCACTGCGCGCTGCCTCTCGTCCGCACGGCGGCGGGTGAGGCGCTCCGCGCCATCGGAGGTCCCGAGGCAAGAGCCGCGCTCGAAGCCTGGCTCGAGGATGCCGACCGGATGTCCGTCATCCTGGCCATATGGGCCATCTTCGACGCCGATGCCTCGGCCGCCTACGAGCGCTTCGCTCCGTATTTCGAGCGGGAGTCGCTCCGGCTACCGGGAGGCGCCATCGTCCCAGGGTACGTCCTCAGGACGTTCTCGCCGAGCGCGCGCCGCCCCGACGGGACTGGCAACCTGAAGCCGGAGTGGAGCGAGCCGCGAGCCCCCGCCTGGTTCAGGGAGGACCGTCGCTGGGTGATGCTCTGCAACCGGCTTCGACGCGACGCGCGCTTCAAGCACACGGCGACCAGCGCCCTCGAACACGCCGACCCCGAGCTGGTGGACCTCGTGCTCGGGGACTCGGCCTACCAGCCGCCTTCCGCCCCCCCACGCACCCACGCGGAAGGCGATCTGCTGGCCCGCTATCTGCGCGGCGAGCATGAGGAGGTGTGGCGCATCTTGAGGGAGCCCGAGGCCATCGCAGGCGACTTCCGCGAGGAGGCACTTGCCGTGGCGAGGGAGACGATGCGGCGTGTGGCGCGTGCCGTGGACGTGCTTTCAGCTCGCCTCTCCGAGCGCGGCTGGAGGGTCTGGCTGGCGGGGGGTGCCCCTCGGACGCCACCCGCCGCGGGCGACGCGGCGCTCCTCGCGACCCTCGTCACCCTCACGAAGGCCCCCCTGCCCCCCAGCCTCCAGGCCTTCTGGGAAGTGGTGGGCGGAATCAATTTCATCTGGGACGACGAGCACGGCGACGAGGCCCCGGACCTCGGCACCGGTCTCGCAATGAATCACATGGACCCCCTGGCGATGCCTGCCGCGGGAGAGCTGCCGGACATCATCGACGAGTGGGGGCTCCCCCGCGATGAAGCCGATTCAGACGACGACGAGCCCATCCGGGTCTGCCTCTCGGGCGATGAGTTGATGAAGGCGGGAATCAGCGGCAGTACGTATGGCATCGAGCTGCCCTTCGCGGGGGCGGACCCGATGGTCCTGGGGTATATGTACGACCTGAACTTCGTGGACTATCTCCGACATTGCATTGAGTGGGCGGGCTTCCCGGGCCTCGCTATCGAGGCCGAGCCCCGGATCGACGCGTTCGTGAGCGAGCTGACCCGGGACCTCGAGCCTTTCTGAGGGCAGCGCGGCGGCAGCCCCTCGAATCCTGCCGTCCCGGCGTGCTGACACGCCTCGCCGTGCTTCACGGCACCACTCCCCCAGGAACAGGCCGGCTCATCGCGCGTCCCTCACAGAGAAGCCCAGGTCGCGTAGCCCATGAGGCTGAATGCTGTCAGGGGTTGAGCGCCCGAAGCTGGACTGGACAGACTTCGAACCGCTAGAAGGGCGCCCCATGTCCTTCCGACGGCTCGCCCGCGTGCTCGGCGCGGCGACTCTGCTCGCGGCCTTTCGACTGGCGCATGCGGACCCATCCCCCGTGGCGCTTCCCACGGTGCAGCGCGCGTTCGAGCATGGGCGCTTCGCGGAGGTGCTGAGGGACGCGGAGCAGGCGCTCACCCAGGCGCCCCCGGCCGAGCAACCCGTCCTGCACCAGCTCGCCGCGCTCTCGGCCTTCAACCTCGGCGAGCATGACCGGTCCGACTCCCACTTCCGCGCGTTGCTGCGGCTCGTGCCCGACCATGCGCTCGACCCCTACAGCATCCCGCCCCCGGCGCTGCGGCGCTTCGAGCAGCTGCGCATGGTGATGGAGCCGGAGCTGCTGGCGATACGGCGTCAGGAGCAGGCCCTTCGGGAGGCGGAGCTGGCGCTGGAGCGCGAGCGCGAGCGCGGCGCGGAGGTGGAGCGACAGCAGGCCCGGGAGCTCGAGGCGCAGCGGCAGCGCACGGCCGAGGCCACGCGCGCCGCGAGCGCCTATCGCCCCCTGGTGGCCTGGCTGCCCTTCGGCGCCGGCCAGTTCCAGCAGGGCCGGAAGACGGCGGGCACCGTGCTGGCGGTAGCCGAGGGGGCGCTCGCGCTCGGCAGCATCACCTCCTTCATCACCTACCACGCGCTCCTCGACCGCCGGACCATCCAGGTGGAGCGCGCGGACGGGCCGCACGTCATCACCGAGCGCGGAATCCAGCCCGCCTTCCAGGAGCGGATGCGGGGCTGGCGCACGGTGAACCTCATCACGACCGTGGGCTTCTTCGGCCTGTGGCTCGCGGGCGCCGCCGAGGCCCACCTGCGCGAGCCCGAGGCGCCAGGCCCTTCCTCTTCCCCCACTCCCACTCCCACGCTGAGCATCGGCGCGGGCGGCGCCAGCGTCGGCCTCGGGCTGCGCTTCTGACCATGGACCTCCGGCCCGCCCGACCGCGTCTTCCCGCGCTGCTGCTCGCGCTCGTGGTGCTCCCCGCCTGCCCCATCCTCACGCGGGACAACTACCTCGAGAACCGCCCTCCCCGCCTCGTGGAGGAGCTCTCGCGGCCCGAGGGCTACGAGGTGCGGGTGCGCGCCGAGGAGGGCTGCGCGCCGCTGGAGTTCTCCGCCCGGGTCGATGACCCGGACCTCGACGACGACATCCGCTATCGCTGGTTCGTCGATGACGTATTGGTGGCGGATGGGGTGGTGCGCAACACCGACCTCGAGCAGCTGCGCGCCGTGCCGCTCTCCTGGAGCGAAATCCCACGCGTGCCGGACAGCCCGCTCCGGGAGCCGGGCACGCACGTCGTGGAGCTCATCGCCGCCGACGCCGAAATCCTGGGGCGCGAGCCCCAGCCCCGGCGGCCTCGCCCGGACGGGGGAGGCGACCCGACCTATGCCGACAGCCGCGCGTGGGTCGTGACGGTGGAGCCCGGGCCCCCCTGTCCCTGAAGGCCTCCGCGAAACCTACTTCTTCGAGGCGCGGTGCTGCTCGATGGCGAGCGCCAGCTCGGGCTTCTTGCGCCGGGCGACCTCGAAGAGGGACTCACCCGCCGGCTGCTGGGCGATGGGCGCGTCCGGGTCCGCGCCGTGGTCGATGAGCTCCAGGAGGACAGCGGTCGAGAAGTCCTTCAGGTAGGCCATCGTGAGGGGGAGCATCGGCTTGCCGTTGATGGAGATGGGCAGGCTCGGGTCCGCGCCGGCCTTCAGCAAGGCGGAGATGACGTCCTCGGGATACCCCTTATGGCGGAGGGCATGGTGCAGGGGCCGGGCGCCGTTGGCGTCGGCGGCATGGGGGTCCGCGCCTGCGGCCAGCAGCCGTGGCACGTGGTGGACCTGCACCAGCGCGGCCTCGTCCGGGTCCATGCCGCCGTCCGTCATGGCCCTGAAGACCTGGATGGCGATGGTGAGCGGCGTGCCACCCTCCTCGTCCCTGGCGTTCGGGTCGGCGCCGGCCGCGAGCAGTGCGTCGACCGTCTCCTCGGCGATGGTTCCCACCGCGATGTGGAGCGGCGTCTGTCCATTCTCGTCGCGCGCATCCACCACCGCGCCCCGCTTCAGGAGCAGGCGGGCGCTGCGCACCGAGTCCTCCGGGTAGGGACCCAGGAGCGCGGCCTGGTGCAGCGGCGTGAGCCCGCCGTCCTCCACCCCATTCACGTCGGCGCCCGCGTCCAGCAGCAGCTCGAGGGTGGCGACACTCTTGTGCTTCCAGCTGTTGAAGATGGCGAAGCCGAGCAGGGACTGGCCGGGCGCCGCCTCCACATTCACCGGAGCGCCCGCGTCCAGCAGGGCTCGCACGGCGATGGGCTCGGAGCGCAGGCAGGCCCACGCCAGGGGGCTCAGGCCCTGGCGGGTGCGGGCCTCCAAGGATGCCCCGTTCGCGAGGGCTGCGCGGATGGCGTCGGCGTCGTCGTTGCCGATGGCTTTGAAGAGGGCGTCGCTCATTTGCCGGAAGATAGGCGCGGAGGCTCCACCCAGGATGGGAATTCCTCCAGCGCCCCCCCCGGGTGGCGTGCGTGGGTCCCATCGGCGCTATCCTCGGCGCAGCTTCTTCCCGGGGGTCCTCATGAGTCAGAAGGAGGCGTCAGAGGAACTGCTGTCGCGCGTGTACTCCCATCCGGATGACGACAGCGCGCGCCTGGTGCTGGCGGACCTCCTGCTGGAGCAGGACGACCCGCTGGGGGAGTTCATCATGCTCCAGTGCGCGTCCCAGCCCGACGAGGCCCGGGTCCGCGCGCTGCTGCAGCAACATGGTCTGACGTGGCAGGCGCCGCTCGGGCCGCTCATCCACCCCGGGGCCACCCGCTTCGAGCGGGGCTTCCCGGTCTCGGTCCGGATGAGCTTCTTCCAGCAGCCGCGACCTGCGCCCGGGCCGGCCTGGGGCACGGTCCGGGAAATCAGCCTGCGCGGGTCGCTGACTCCCCTGGCCGCGGACTGGCTCGCGAGCCCGCACCTGCATGCCGTGACACGGATGCATGGGATGCATGCCGCCATCGCCCGGCGGCTGGGGGCGTACCCGCTCCCGGTGCGGAGGCTGGAGGTGGAAGGCAGGGCCTATCGCGAGAGCCATCCGGATACGTTCCTGGCGCTGTCCGCGCTGCCACACCTGACCTGGGTGGACGTTCCCGACGCGGCCCCTGGCGACGTGAGCCAGTGCGCCACCTCGCCCATGGCCCGACGCCTGGAGCGCTTCACGGCTTCGTCGAGCGAAGACTGGTTCCTGGCGGCGACGCCCTCGGAGGAGGTGACGGTGTCGGTGACGCTGTTGCGTGAGGAGGGCGTCGGCGAGCTCGAGGCGGCCATCCGTGCCGCGGTGGGCTTCGGCACCCGGGCCCTGCGCCTGGTGTCCCGGCCCCGGCTCGAAGGGGCGAGCCTGCGGCTCCTGAAAGAAGCAGCCGCCGCCTACGCACGCACCGAGTGGGTTTGAAGCCTCACTCCAGCGTGGCAAGGGCTCCAGAGGTATAGAGTCGCAGGTGGAGCCGGATGACAGGAGCCATCATGAAGCTGGTATCGAGCAGTGCCATCGTGACGGGAGCGGGCCAGGGCATCGGGCTGGGAATCGCCGGGCGCCTCATGCGGGACGGAGCCAATGTCCTGCTCTTCGGACGGACGAAGGAGAAGGTGGAGGCGGCCGCCACGGAGCTCAACCGGGCGATGGAGGGGCGCACGCGCGCCGTGGCCCTCGCGGGCGATGTCACCCGCGCGGAGGACGTGGCGCGAGCCGTCGAGGTGGCTACGCGTGAATTCGGTCTGCCGGGCATCCTGGTCAACAACGCCGGGACGGCCACCCTCCGCCCGGTGCTGGACCTGCCGGAGGCGGAGTTCGACCAGGTGCTGGACATCAACCTCAAGGGCCCCTTCCTGTTCACCCAGGCAGTCGCCAAGGCGCTCGTCGCCGCGAAGCAGCCGGGCTCCATCGTCAACATCTCCTCGCTGAACCAGACGGCCGTGACGGACGGGCTCGCCCACTACTGCGCCTCCAAGGCGGGGCTCGCGAACTTCTCGAAGGTGGCGGCCTCGGAGCTGGGGCGCTACGGCATCCGCGTGAATGTCGTGGCCCCGGGCGCCATCCGCACCCCGCTGGCCGAGATGGCCGGCCTCATGGAGGGCCCCATGTACCGGGAGTTCCTCGCCCGCACGCCGCTGGGCAAGGCCTGCGGCGAGCCGGAGGACGTGGCCAAGGTGGTGTCGTTCCTCTGCAGCGACCTCGCGTCGTGGATGACCGGAGAGACGCTCGCCGTCGACGGTGGCAACCACATCCGCGGGCTGCATAGCTACGCGGACGCGCTGGGCATCACCAAGCCCGCCCAGGGCTGAGCGCGCACCGGGGCCTGGAGTCGACTCCAGGCCTCCCTGGAAGACGAAGCCAGCTCAGCTGGCTTCGAGGACCGGTGGTGCCGCTGACCGTCAGCTCCCCTGGTACCAGTTGAGGCCAGCCAGCAGATTGAAGGCCAGGCCCTTTCGCGTCCCCTCCGGGACACTGGCGGAGCCGTAGTGGCCCCGGCCCTGGACGTCCACGACGAAGCGCCCCGCCCTGAAGACCTCGAAGCCGGTCCCGAGCGTCACGGACGGCCCCACATGGAACTTCCCCTCGCCCTTGCTCTTCACGTCATAGAAGGCGGGCGCATCGAGCGTCAGCCCGACGCCGCCCATGACCCACCACCGGTCCAACAGCCAGAACTGCAGGGACGGAATGACGCCCTCGAAGCCCCTGTCCCGCTCCCTGCCGCTCCCCGTGTACCGGTAGATGCTGCCGGGAAGGTGCAGGAGCAGCGCGGTGTCGTGCCGGAGCATTGCTCCAATCTTGAGGTTCGGAAACGACGGTGTGAGCTCGGCCTGGGCTGGCAGCTCATCCACCGAGGTCCGGATGGAGGAGACACCGAAGGCCACTCCGAGCACGAGCCCACGCCTTCCCTCCTCCGCCCTGGCACGGGTGGACCAGCCGACGCTGACGCACAGGAATAGCCAAATCCACGCTGACCTCATGACTGCCTCTTCCTCCGGAGCAAACGACCTCACCGGCATGCGATGTAAGTTTCACTAACATCGAGACCCGAAAAAAGGGGCTGCCTGCCGCTCGCGGATGGCGCCACCAGGCCCGCCATCCACGCCGCTGCCCCTGCTGAGCACGTCGAATCATGTTAGTGACACTCACATTGGTAGCATCCATCCTCTGGGTGAGCAAGCAAGAAGGAGGTCTGCCGGTGGCGCGCAGGAGCAGCAAGACGGAGCCGGAGCGCAAGACGCGGGACGCCTACCACCACGGGCAGCTGCGGACGGCGCTCCTGCAGGCGGCGCTGGAGACCATCACCGAGCACGGCGTGGACGCCGTGAAGATGAACGAGCTCGCCCGCCGCACGGGGGTCTCGGTGGCGGCTCCCTTCCGGCACTTTCCGAACCGTCAGGCCCTGCTCGTCGCGCTGGCGGAAGACGCCGCGCAGCGGCTTCAGGCACGGATGGAGGCAGCTGCCCGCGCCCAGGAGGAGCCGGTCGAGGCCCACCGCGCGCGTGGGGTGGCCTACGTCCGGTTCGCGGTGGAGGAGCCCGCCTACTTCGCCGTGCTCAGCCGGGCCGACGTGATTGCCGACTCCCCCGTCCTGCAGCGGATGTCGGCGATGAACCTCGAGGCGATGGACGTGATTCTCGGAAAACGGCGGGGCGGAGAGGCGACTCCCACGCTCGTGCGCCGCACCGCGGGCGTCCTCGCGGCCCAGGCACTCACCTTCGGTCTGGCCCGCATGATTGTCGAGGGACTGCTCGGCGACATCACCCCTGAGCAGGCGGAGCGTCTGGCCTACGAGGTCACCGGGGTTCTCGGGGAAGGGCTGTAGCCCCCCCTGCTCGGAGGGAGCGGCCCCCCGTTGCGGCCTACGTGCCTTCTTCCTCGCGGAAGGAGGCAACGCTCGGCCCGTCGAGCCCGCTGGCGGCGGAGTGGTACCCGCTGCCATTGCCCTCTCCGCCATCCCGCACGCCTCGGAGGAGCGCTTCCACCTGTGTGAGCCGCGTCGGAAGTCCCACCTCGCTGAGCACCTCGGCGGCGTTGACGTCGAGCCTCCAGAAGGCCGTGTTCCCCACGAGCGTCTGAAGCACCTCGCGCTGGGGCTCGGAGAGCGCCTCGCCGACGCCTTTCGGGAACGCGGTGGCGAGCGCCGCGCGGGCGACTCCGTAGACCGAGCTCAGGTCCGCCCGGGACAGGACCTGGAGGAGCGAGCCCAGGTACCGCATCCGCTCCGTGGCGGGAAGCAGCGTGAGCACCACCACGGCCTCCGTGCTCTGCGCTTGCACCTGCTCCAGCAGCACCGCTACCGCCCTGTCCCTGTCCGGCAGGTGGAGTCGAAGCCAGCTCATGGCGGCCTCGCCCCGGACGTGCGCGTCCTCCGAGCCCAGCGTGCGTTCGAGCGCCGCACGGGTGGCGTCGGTGGCCGGGTGGAGCGACAGCACCCGGGCGGCGGTCTGGTGCAGCGCGGAGCTCGCCGGGCCTTCGAGCAGCATGCACAGCGCGCTGGCGGCACGCGGGTGGTCCGTGAGGCCGAGGAGCCAGGTCGCCGCTTTGCTCACCTCGGGGTTCGCATGTCCCGACAGCCGGACCCAGGCCTCCACGCTGTCGACCAGCGCGAGCAGGAAGGGGCCGTAGACGGGCGCGCGGCCCGCCTTCTCCAGGGCCTCGGTGGCCTGCGACGGCTGGTCTCCCTTTCGCTGGCGGAACGCCTTCTTCAGCCTGTTGGCGGCATCGAGCTTGTAGCCACGCGTGCCGACGTCCACGAGGAACGGGAGCATCCGCTCGAGCGCGGCCTCGTTCTCGAAGGTCGCGGTGATGGCGCACAGCCAGGGGAGCACCGGCCCGGCGAGCTCCGAGACCGTGCCCTGGTGGTACAGGTTCTCGCGCAGCGCATCGAGGCCGTGCTCGACGGCCGCCGGGTGGTCGAGGGCGATGATGCGCAACAGGGAGGGGACCTGCTTCGAGTCGAGGTTGAAGTAGCTCTCGAGGCCTCCCCACTCCATGTCCAGCGCCTGCCTCAGGAATGGCGGGACGGGGCTTCTCTGCATCTGGAGGATGAGCGGCAGCAACGTCCCGACGTCCGCCGTCGCGGAGAGCGCGAGTCCATCGACGTCGAGCTCCTGTCTTTCCGCGCCCGCCAGGTGCAGCGTCCAGCGTCCGGTGAGCTGCTCGCCCTCGACGCTGCCCTCGGCCACCACGGCGCCGTGCACGTCGAAGACGCGTCCGCGCCCCTCGGCTGACAGCACCTCCGTCCGCAGCCGGCCCTCGCCGTCGAAGCTTCGGACGCTGACGCGCTCCTCCCGCGCATCCAGGCGCTCCTCGCGCAAGGGGAGGTCCGGGAGCTTCGCCCATCGCCGGATGGACTCGCCCGAGGGGAGCCGCACCAGCTCGCTGAAGCCCTCCGGCTGGTCATAGGCCCGGCTCCGGACGCAGCGACCCGTCTCGTCGAACCAGTCCTCCTCCTCCTTCCTGCCGAGCTGCTCCGGGAGCACGGACTCGCACTGATAGCGTCGGAGGCCGCCCTGGAACTCGACCTCCTGGACGCGGCCTCTCAGCTCGCCACTCTCGTCGACGCGGTAGAGCTTCCACACCTTCCAGGTCCCCACCGGCCCGTGCTCCGGGTCCACCCTGCCGACAATCCATCGCTCCATCCCCGGGACCCAGACGGCCTCGGAGGGAAGTGCCTTGGGTCGCGCTTTCTCTTCCAGCGGTCGGAACGGCAGACCGGCCGGGAGCGTGACGAGCCGCTTCGCCAGCTCCGGCAGGCCTTCGAGCCCGGCATGCAGCGCGGCGCCGGGCTCATGCCCGAAGCCCAGCGCCAGCAGCTCCTCGAGGGCCGGGGTATCCCCTTCGGCGGCGGCGTGGACCAGCGGGTTGCCGTTCGGCTTGACGTACGGGCTCCTGCTGCCCACGGTCCCCCGCTTCTCGGAGTGGTAGCGCACCACCATGAGCTCGCCGCTCAGCGTCCAGAACCGGTGCAGTCCCTTGAAGTACCCCCGGTTGTCGAAGAGGCCCGTCTTCCACGCGTCCGCTGCGTCGGTGAGGTAGGTGCCCTCCGGGACGCCGGCGGGCCTCGCTGGCGCCGGCGCACCTGCCGCGGTCAGGGGCTGGTCCGCCTCGCCGAGGAACTGGATGAACTTCTGCCAGCCGTCCTCGAACAGCACATGCACCTTGCGGATGGCGGGTGGCAGCGCGGGCTGGGGCTCGTCGGTGGGCTTGTCGGTGAGGTACAGGGTGAGCTCGACAGCCCGTCCACCTTCGACCCGTTGCTCCACGGAGCGCGAGCCATCAGGGTGGTACCGCACCGAGCGCCCTTGCTCGACGTCCTGCTGGTAGTCGCTCTCTTCCTGGAGTGAGCCGTCCTTCCGCCAGAAGCGCCAGCGGCCATGGCGCTTCCCTTCGAAGCGGGGGCCGTCACCCCACTGGTTCGTTTCGGGGAGGTACTCGGCGGTGGGCGGGACACTCGATGGGCGGGCGGGGGCACTCATGGCGCCCGACACGCTACAGCCGCCGGGCCTCCCCTCCAGAGAGAAACCTGGGCCACGGAAATCCCATCCTCTCTACCGCTGATAAGAGGCGGGCTTCACCGGCTCCGCGAGGAGCCGCAGCGCGCGCTCCAGCACCTCGTCCCTGCCCGCGCGCAGGCCCGCGAGCGTCGGCTGCACGGCCACATGGGGCGTGAGCCCCTTGCGCTGGAGCTGGCCCCCATCCGCGTGACGGATTTCCATCCCCGTGAAGGTCATCCAGATGCCGCCGGGCAGCGTGGTGTACGTCATGTTGCCATTCGCCCCGGCGGTGGGACTGCCAACGAAGGTCGTCCCGCAGGTGGCCTCCAGCATCAACCCCGTGTGCTCGGCATGGCTCATGGCACGCTCATCGATGAGCGTCACGGTGCGGCCGCGGTACACCGGCACCTCCGCGGTGGGCAGGTCCTGCTTCACCGTCATGCGGCCATTCACCAGCATCGAGCCCGCGACGATGGGGACCTCGGCGCGGGTCCAGGTCTTCGCGCCCTTCACGTTGAGGTACGGCGCCAGCACGTCTGCCGCTCCCCGCGGGTAGCCCCGCAGGTCGAACACGATGGCCCGGGTCCCCTGGGCCTTCTTCATGACCTCCGCCACCTCACCGGGCTCGAGCTGCGCGAGGTTCACGTAGCTGATGTTGTCCTCCAGCAGCTTGAAGGGCTCGCGAGGGCCTTCCTTCCGGGACGCCGCGGGGAACCGCGTCAGCTTCACGTCGCGCGCGCCCTTCTCGTTGCGCACCGTGAGGGTCGCCTCGGTGCCCGGGGGACCCACGAGCGCCAGGTAGATGTGGAAGAAGCGCGTCGACGCCGCGGTGGAGCCCTGGTGGATGGACTCGAGGCGCCGGAGCCGCTCCTCGATGGGCTGGCCGTCCACCTTCTCGATGACATCCCCCACGGAGAACCCCTGCGCGAGCTGCGCGTCGAAGAGCTCGGTGACGACCACCTTCCCCTCGATGTCTTGCGCCTCGAAGGGAACCCAGGCTCCAGTCCAGAACTCGTCGTACGTGGAGGGACCGCTGAGGCCGACATGACCGTCGCGCAGCTCCCTGGCGGCCTTCGCGACCTCGAGCGCATACTCCTTCTCGTCCCTGGCGGCTTCGAAGCGCTTCAGCAACAGGGGGAGCTGCTGGCTCCAGTTCACCTCCATCAGGTGGGTGAAGGGGAAGAAGCGCTCCACGACGTTCCACAGCCGCACGGCCGCCAGCAGGCGCAGCTCACGCGAGGGGTACGGGGACTCCTTGTATGCGTTGTCCGGACGCCACAGGATTTCGGGCGGGGCGGAGGCAGTGGAGCCCTTGGGCCTGGACTTCTGCCTGGCCAGCTCCAGCGCCCGGGCGAAGGCCGCGTCGGGGGCCTTCAGGTCGGCTCGCGCAGGGAGCTGCTCATCGAGGCCCACGGGCAGCACCGTCTCGCTCGTCCGGACGGTGGCGGTGAGCTTCTCGCCCAGCGGCACGTCCTGGGTGTCCACGGCGAGCGCGTCCGTCACGGGCCCCTCGCCCACGAACAGCGCGCGGCCGGCGGCGCGCAGCGCCAGCATCCTCGGAGAGACCAGGCTGTGCTCGTCCAGCAGGAAGACGACCCGCGAGGGCTTCTTCCCGGGAGAACCTCGCACGAGGGTGCTCGCCTCCTGCGTGAAGGCCGTGGTGTAGGGGGCATCCATGCCGGTCTGCGGCTTGTAGCCCCCATGAATCGTGGACCTCAGCCCCGGAACGGCCAGCTCTCCGTCGAAGAACAGGGGCAGGAGCCAATCCGCCGCGCTGGAGACGGTCCACACCTCCTGCGGGTTGAAGCCACGCAGCCGCACGTCCACGACCGCGGCTCGCGCCTTGGCGAAGGGCTCGCGGAGCTTGGGGCCCAGGCTATAGAACTCCCGGGAGCTCTCGGGGGACGTGAGGTTGCGCAGGTCCAGCACCACCACGTCCTTCTCCAGGCCCAGCACCGGCCGGAGCGTCGGCGGAGCCAGCGTGGCGGGCGGCCGCGCGCTCTTCACCTTCGTGGCGGGGTCCTCGAGCGCGTCGAGCATCGACTGCACGGCCGCCGCGTACTCGTCGGGGCTCCTGGCGGCCTCCACCTTCGGCACCGCGCTCAGGAACGCCGCGTCCCAGTCGATGCGCCGTGACAGCATCCACGGGTGGCGGTAGCGCACCTGCCCCCAGAGCTCCCCCAGCGCCGTCAGTCGCTGGAGCCGGGTGCGCTCCTGCTCCTCCGGCTTCGCCTGTTGTGCCGCTGCCCCGGAGACAGCGAGCAGGGCCAGACACACTCCCAGCCTCAAACCCATGCCATGGTGCCGCATCGTTCGTGCCCTCCCTGCGCCGCCCGGTGCCAGCGCACGCCGACTCTATTCGAGAAACCGCGCTGCGAAGGAGCCGGCGGAGAGAGTATCCGCTCCATCAGGCATTGGAGCTGTACGGCGAGACGCTCCGATGCCCTCGTTTGCCTGACCCCTCGGAATGCCGCCATAATGCCTCGCCCGCACGAAGGGGGAGTGTGCGATGGATTCCGTCAAGAAGCTCCAGACAGCGCTCGCACGGTTGAAGTCATTGATCGACCCGGAGGAGTACGGCGGCTCCGTGGGCCCGCAGTGGAGTGCTCGAGACATCAACCAGCTCTCCCAGGAGCTCGGATGTCCCATTCCCGCCAACCTGCGTGCGTTCCTATCGTGGGGAACCCTTATCGGGCGGATATCTCCGAAGCGAGACCATGAGGTCTTGAAGAAAGACACACTCTGTCACTTCGTGAGGGGCGGGGAGTGGAGCCAACAAGGCTACATGCCGCTCATCGAAATCGAGCCGGGTGCAGAAGGGATGCCTCAGTACCTCGCCATCTCACTCACGGAGCCTGATGGCCCATTGCTCCAGGGTTGCTCCATCCTCGAATTCAGCCAGCACTCATCACTGACGTTGAACGGCTGGGTCGAGCTCATGTGCGAGGACCTGGAGACTCACGAGTACCGGCCGTGTTCACTCAAACCCTCGGTTGGATGGGAGCCGTCGAGTCGCCTGCCCACGACGCAGGAACTGATTGCGCTCCCCGAGGGCACTGCCTTCCTCGTCAAAGAAAAGCTCCTGCGTTCAAAGCGAAGCTGGGCACTCCACGTCAAGATGGCTCACGAAGTCTGGGCCACGTGCAGGGTCCATCCGGCCATCGTGAACATGCTTGCCGCCCCAGGCAACCCAGACGCCCCGGAGACATTCCGCCATATGTTTGCAGCCATCGTCGTCGCGGCCGACAGGCTCAAGATCTCGACTCGCCGTGCGCCAGAGCTCTGGGGCAAGGACGCAGAATCCATCGCAGACTCGCTCTCGAGTCGTTGCGACTTCATGTGGCAAGGGTCGCTGAAAACCGGGCCCTCCTAGCAAGAAGGCTTCCGTGCCCACCACGGGGGGACGACCCCACACCCTGTGGCCCACGTGCCCCACAGGCACTGCTCATCCACCGCGACGGCACGGCCCGCTTCAGACGGACCCCGCCCGCAATGTGACGTGGGATTCAGTAGTACGTAACTTGCACACGGCTCCGGTGGTCAGCCCGCGGCAGCAGGCCGCGCGCTTCACTCACTTGGAGGGTGGTTCTCTGGATACGCTCTACATCTCGTCCCGGCGTGGGCTCGCTTCCAGCGGACCCTGGCTGGCGCTGCTCCTCTGCCTGGCGCTTCCTGCCTTTGGACAGACTCCGAGTGCGCGCGACACGGCCATCGAGCTCTCCGCGGTGGCGGTGGACTCACCGGCCAGCCTGACCCTGAGCTGGACCGCCTCGGCCACCGGGGTCACCTCGCAGACGCTCTCTCGCAGGCGGCTGGGAAGCGCGACGTGGGAGCCCGCCGTGACGCTGGCCCCCAACGCGACGTCGTACTCCGACACCTCCGTCGTGACCGGTGTCGTCTACGAGTACCAGGTGCGGCGGGTGCGGAGCGACTACGTGGTGTTCGCCGGGTTCGTGGCCGCGGGCATCAGCGTTCCCGCCGTCCATTCCCGTGGCTCGGTCATCGTGCTGGTGGATTCGACGCTCCTCCCGCTGGCCTCGGCCGACATCGACCAGTTCCTCTGGGACCTCCGGGGCGATGGCTGGAAGGTCCTCCGGCACAACGTGCCCCGGACCGAGCTTCCCCCCGCCGTCCGCGCGCGCATCCAGGCGGCCCGCGCCGCGGACCCGGCGGTCCAGGCCGTCGTCATCCTGGGCAGCGTGGCCCAGCCCTACTCCGGCCAGACGGCCCCTGACGGACACGGGGACCACAGTGGCGCGTGGCCCTCGGATGCGTACTACGCCGACGTCGACGGAACCTGGACGGACACCACCGTCAACATGACGAGCGCCACGGACCCCCGCAACCGGAACACGCCCGGGGACGGGAAGTTCGACCAGTTCATGCCTCCGTCCCCGCTCGAACTCCAGGTGGGCCGGGTGGACTTCCAGAACATGCCCGTGTTCGGCGCGGGCGGCGAGAGCGCGACCGATATCGAAGCGAGGCTCTTGCGGCGGTACCTGGCCAAGGACCACGCCTGGCGTCACGGGCAGTGGAGTGTCCCGGCCCGCGGGCTCGTGGATGACCACTTCGGCTACTACGGCGGCGAGGCCTTCGCGGCGAGCGGCTGGCGCAACTTCTCCGCGCTGGTGGGCCGGCCCGCGGTGGCCAGTGCGGACTGGATGAGCACGCTCCGGACGAACGCCTACCTGCTGGCCTACGGGTGTGGCGCAGGCAGCTCGCAGAGCGCGGCCGGCATCGGGACGACGACCGACTTCCGGAACGGCGAGTCGCGCGCGGTGTTCACGTTCCTGTTCGGCAGCTACTTCGGAGACTGGGGCTATGCGAACAGCTTCCTGCGTGCGCCGCTGGCGGCCACGGGCTACGGGCTCACCTCGGGCTGGTCCGGCCGGCCCCACTGGTTCGTACACACGATGGGCATGGGGGAGACCATCGGGCATGGCGCGCGGCTGACGGCCAACAACCGGAGCGACTATTCCATCTGGAGGAACAGCTCCACCAACCTGGTCCACATCGGGCTGATGGGAGACCCCACGCTCCGCCTCCATGTCGTGGCCCCACCCCCGAAGCTGTCCGTGTCCGGCTCGACGAGCGCGAACCTGAGCTGGGCGGCCTCGGCGGATGCCACCGCGGCGGGCTTCCTCGGCTACCACGTGTACCGGGCGACGAACCCGGATGGACCCTGGACCCGGCTCACCGGCGCGCCGCTGACGGCCACCTCGTACAGCGATGGCTTCGCCCCGGCTTCGGCGCACTACGCCGTCCGCGCCCTCCGGAAGGTCACCTCGAACAGCGGGACCTACGAGAACCTCAGCCAGGCCGCGTTCGTGGCGTGGCCGAGTCCCTCCTTCACGAAAGCGCCCATCCTCAGCATCCTCCCGGACCAGGTCACCAACGAGGATGTGGCCACCGGGCTGGTGAGCTTCACCGTCCAGGATGAGGACACCCCCGTCGACGTGCTCCGGGTGACGGCGACGTCCGCCAACACCGCGCTCATTCCTCCTGGAAACATCACGCTCCTCGGCAACGGCACGAGCCGCACCCTGCGGGTCGTGCCCGGTGCGAACCTGTCTGGCACGGCGACCGTCAGGGTGGCGGTCTCGGATGGAGCGGGGGCCGTGAAGGGCTCGTTCCTCTTCACCGTCAACCCCGTGAATGACGCGCCCGTGGCCATTCCACAAAGCGTGACCCTTCCCGCGAACACGCCGGCCACGCTCACCCTCACGGGCAGCGACGTGGAAGGCGCGAGCCTCCGCTACACCGTGGTGACTCCGCCCACCCAGGGCACGCTCAGCGGCACCCCGCCGGCCCTCACGTACGTGCCCGACCCGCAGGCCGCTGGCGTGGACAGCTTCACCTTCAAGGTGAACGACGGCGCGCTGGACTCCAGCCCGGCGACGGTGCGCATCACCCTCACGTCGGGCGTGTCCACCCTGGCCCACTGACGAACGGGGAGCACCGGAGGCCCGCCGCTCTGGCATTGCCCGGAGCGGCGGGCTGGCTCCACGGCTCACCCTCCAGCCTCACATCCCCCCCTCTGGCGTCGGGTCGATTCCCCCCTCCCGCACAACAGGATTGCACGTACATGACTCTTCACTCGCTCGTACGGACCCTCGTCGTCTGTGTATGGATTCTGGGCTCAGCCGGCTGCAGTGGCACGGCCTCCGGGACGGAGGACGCCGGAGTCCCGGTGGGAGCCGACGCAGGGCCTGACGCGGGCGTTGACGCAGGCCCGGATGTGGGCTTCGACGCGGGTGTCTCATGCGGACCGGGGCCCGCGCGCCCTGCCTCGCCGACGAAGCTCGCGGCGGCAGGCGTCTCCTCCTTCGAGGTGTCGCTGACGTGGGAGCCGTCGACGGAGGTCTCGGTCAAGCGCTACCGCGTGCTGCTGGGCGCGGCGCAGGTCGGGCTGGTGAATGGGCCGTCCTTCACCCACCGCCCGGTCGTCCCGGGCGAGACGTACACGTACACCGTCACCGCGCTGACCGACGCAGGGGGAGAGAGCCCTGCAACGAATCCGGTGACGGTGACGATTCCGAATCCCCAGCCGGATGCGCTGTCCGGGCTGGCGGCCGGGCACTGGTATGAGTTCCCGAGCTCGAAGCTCCAGGCCGCGGCCCTGAGCCCCGACCAGTATCCCTGGCTCCGCTGGGGTGAAGGCATCGGCGGAATCATGAACGACTGGTCGAGCGGTGCCCTCGACACCCAGCGCGACCGGCTCTACATCTCCGGCGGCGGGCACAACGGCTACTTCGGCAACGAAATCTACAGCTTCGATCTGCGCACGGGCGCCTGGCGGAACCTGACCGAGCCGGACCGGGTCCTCCGCCCCGAAGACGAGTGTCCCCCTGCGGAGCTGGGGGTCAACTGCGCCATCCACACCTACGATGGGCTCGAATACGTGCCTCCGCCGTTCGACCGGTTCGTCGCCATCGGCTGGGATGGCCGGCCCACGACCGCGCTCAACCTCGACACGAACCGCTGGCAGAGCTACCCGGACATGCCACAGCTCGCGACGCGCACCGGCTCCAACAGCGCCTATGACCCTCACACCCGCGTCCTCTGGTACCACTCCGGCGCGGAGGCGCTGTCGGTCTGGGACCCCGTCACTGGCAAGTGGACCGTCCGCGGCGTGGCGGACCAGCTCGGCTACTACAAGAACGCGGTCGTTGACCCCCGGCGCAAGCTGTACGTCGAGGTCGGGCAGGGCGTCACCGATACCTGGAGCATCGACGCGCTGGGGAAGTTCGTTCCGACGCGCGTGCGGCTCGAGACCACGGGCGACACGGAGATTGAAGACGGGGGGAATCCCGGCGTCGACTACGACCCGGTGACCGACAGAATCGTGGCGTGGAAGGGGGGCGGGGACATCTACACGCTGGACCTGGACACCCGCGTCTGGACGAAGCATGCCGCGCGGAGCACGGTGGTGCCCGGACCGGCGAACCTGAACGGGACCTACGGGCGGTTCCGCTACGTGCCGGGCCTGAATGTCTTCGTCGTGGTCAACACCGTCGACACGAATGTCTTCGTCTACCGCCTCGACTCGAGGCCCGCTCGCCTGTTGCGGCGCATCGACGTGAAGACGGCGAAGACCCCGGTCGAGACGAGCTCGACCGGCAAGCTGCAGGTGACGGCGGTGTTCCAGGACGGAAGCTCGGCCGCCGCCACATCGGAGGTCACGCTCAGCTCGCTGGACCCGGACGTCGCGACCGTGGATGCGGCCGGCACCTTCCGGGCCCTCAGTCCAGGCCGGGCCCGGCTGCAGGCGAGCTACACCGACCCGCTCACCCGGCGCGGTCTGGTGGGCGCCCTCGAGCTCGAAGTGGTGCCGATGGCGGGCGACGTCGTACTCGACGCGTTGAAGCTCGAGCCGTCATCGGCGCTCAAGGTGGTCCGCGGAAGGCCGGCGGGCTTCACGGCCGTCGGGTCCTTCCACCGTGGCACCGAGGTCTTCACGCGCGATGTCACCTGCGAGGCCACCTGGAGCTCCGACAGCCCGGCGATTGCCACGGTGACCCACGGCACTGTCCAGGGCGTCTCGGAGGGAGCAACGACGCTTCGCGCGAAGGTCGGGGCCGTCGAGGCCCAGGCGGCCCTCGAGGTCATTCCGAGCGCGACGCGGGAGCTCATCACCCTGAACTTCCAGCCTCCGGGACCGCCGATGGTGACGGGCTGGGCGGTGGCGGATGACTCCGCCTTCGATGCGGCCCGAGGTTGGGGCTGGCAGGACGCGGCCGGCCTCTATACCCGAGGCGACCGCCTCGCCACCCGCGACCCGCGCCTCGCCAGCTTCGTGGCGACGACCGGAGGAAGGTTCCGGCTCCAGGTTCCGGATGGCCGGTACCACGTGGCGGCGTCCGTGGGAGACAACACCTTCGGCTCGGGCCTCGCGAGCGTGGAATTCGCGGGTGCAGGCGTCGTCTACGGCGTCGGCGGGGGCAACACGGCGGGCGCCAGCATCGTCGAAGCCACCTCGGGCAAGGGGCTCGTCTTCGACGTCGTGGGCCCCATCAACTGGCTCGCGGTGATGCGGGTGAACGGCCTGGAGTTCGATGCGGCGCTCGCCGCGGCGAAGACCTGGTAGGGAGCCACTTCGAGTCGCGCCCGGTCACCGCGCAGACTGAAAAACAGAATCGCCGATGGGCAGCGTGAGCGCCCACCGGCGATTCGATTCCACCGCGCGGGCTCCCGCGCGAATGGGATTACAGGGTCGTCAGCACAGGCGAGGTGGGGCCCAGCACGATGACGCCGCCACAGCCGCGAGGACCGCCACGAACCTTGGACTTGATCTGCATGGTCTTCTCCTGGTGGGTGATACATGGCTCCAGCACCCAGGATGTACCCTTGCGGATGCGGAGTGTGGCAATCAAAGACTGATACATCCGCCACGTCAAGCTCAATCACATTATTCAGCGTCACTGGACATCGAGTTTCATGAGTAGCCTTTCCCGTCACAGCAGTAGCACTTCATGTCACATCAGCTCTCAGTAACATCTCACGTCACATCAGTAGCGTTTCGCGTCACACCTCCCGCTGCTGTCTGAGAAACGACCTGCTGGCAAGCGAGGGAAGTTGGAAGCGAAGCGCTCCCGGAAATGTCAGACCGACCCGGTATGAATCTCCCTGCGCGGCGCCACTCAGAGCGTCGCCGAAAAGGTTACCTTCACAATGAAGATGTCATTGATTTCCCTCGGGTTTTTGGTCGGCATGACGGGGGTCGGCTGCGCGGGTCTCGACGAGGCCGAGGCGGTGGACTCCTCCGGGGCGACGGACGCGACCTCCCAGGTCACCCAAGGGCTGGTCACCCAGGTCACCGGTACCAGCCCGGTCACCTTCGTCGCCACGTCGGGCAACGAGACGAAGCCATACGACCAGTCCGCCACGTCGGTGGTGGCATACATGCGGGATTCAACGACCGGGACGTTCACGGCCTATCCGGGCACGGGCTCCGCGGCCGGCACCATCTCCGTGCCGAACGTCCCTTCCGGCCGCATCTACCTGAAGCTGGGCTCGCGCTACCTGGTGAGCACCGGCCGCGCGTTCGACCTGGGCTCCACGGAGTGGGGCCGCGATGGCACCTTCGCCTCGCTGCCCACTCCCGTGACGGTGTCCGCCACCGGCCTGTCTCCCTGGCAGCCGGGTGACCTCCTGGACATGTATTCGCTGAACCCGGGCGCGTTCGGCTACATCTACGGCAGCGCCACGGGGTTCCCCCTGGCGGGCGCCACGTCGCTCTCCGGGTTGAGCTTCGATTACGCAAACATGCTCAACCCGGTGCTGCTCGACAGCGGTCGCGGGGATGTGTTCTCGCTGGCGCAGCTGCGGTTGCAGACGAGCGCGAATGGAGTGCCCTACCGCGCCATGCACAAGGTGCTCGACACGAGCATGACGCAGGTGGAGGGCCAGCCCGTCACCGTCAGCGGCACCTTCACCCAGCCCGTCGCGACAGGCACCTTCGCGGTGGACTGGAGACGCTCGGCCTTCGAGGCCATGCGCACCCAGGTGAACCCGGGCGCGGTCAGCACGTACAACGAGATCTGGATGTCCGCCCGGCCGGCCGCGCTGAGCTCGGCGCTCGCGTCCATCAGCGGGCCGCCACTGCTCGTGAAGCTCAATCCTGACACGCAGCGGACCGACATCGTCACGGGGAGCATGACCTACAACAACCCGCTCCCGGCGACGTGGCAGAAGGTGGCGCTCGCCGCCGCGGGCTTCACGAAGAGCTACGCGCTGGGAACCGCGACGCCCTACACCATGAGCGTGGACATCCGCGTGGATCAGGAGGCGAGCGCGTTCACCGCCGCGCCCGTGCAGCCCCTCGTCGGGCCGGTGCAGGCGCCCCTGGTGAACACGCGCGGCGCGTTCCAGAACCTCACGGGCGTGGGGACCGACGCCTCGCTGCGCTGGTCGAAGCCGCTGGTCGGCACGGCCACGAACTACGTGGTGAACATCTACCGGCTGGGCACGAGCAACGGTTCGACCACCGCGACGCGCGTGGCGGTGCTGCACACGGATCTCCAGAGCGTGTACCTGCCTCCGGACGTGCTGCAGGCGGGCCAGACGTACTTCGCGGAGATCCAGAGCTGGTACCAGCCCGGCTCGGACCTCGCGACGAGCCCGTTCAAGCGCTCGCTGCCTCGAGGCCGCGCCAGCGTGCTCACCGGCATGTTCAGCCCGTAGACGCTGAAGTCCTGGGAAGGGAGGAAGCCCGCTCCCTCCCTTCCTCACGAGCCGCATCGCTTCAGTGAGGCTCTGACTCGACGTTCGCCCCGTGGGCCAGCCGCTGCGCCGAGGACCGCCGCGACCCTGGCTCGCGAACCCTGAGCGCGCGGCCGGCGGCCCTGTGACGTGAAGCGCTCTCACCACAACGCCTTCAGCCGGCCACACCGCTCTTCCGTGAGCTACTGGGACACACTGAACCCTCTGGAGTCGCCGCACCGTCAGGCGGTCGCCCCCCTGGCTGCCCGGCAGACGTGGGGGCCGGCCCTGTGATGTACCGGTGCCTACCCTTCAGGGCATGAGAAGCTCAGAGGCGGAGACGGCCAGCATCCTGCTGGTGGATGACATCCCGGCCAACCTGGTGGCGCTGGAGGCCGTCCTGGCGCCGCTGGGCCAGCGCCTGGTGCTGGCGCGCTCGGGTCGGGAAGCACTGGCGGCGCTGCTGCAGCAGGACTTCGCCTGCATCCTGCTCGACGTGCAGATGCCGGGGATGGACGGCTTCGAGACGGCCCGGCTCATCAAGGGGCGGGAGCGCACTCGCTACGTGCCCATCCTCTTCATCACCGCCTTCTGCAACGAGGAGTCGCTGGTGCAGCGAGGCTATGCGCAAGGGGCGGTCGACTACATCGTGAAGCCCTTCAACCCGGACATGCTGCGCACCAAGGTGGCGGTGTTCGTGGACCTCTACCTCCAGTCGCAGCACCTGCGCCGGCACGCGGGGCTGTTGCGGGACCGGGAGCGCGAGGTCATGGAGCGCGAGGCCGAGGAGCGGCTCAGGGCCGCGGCGCTGGACGAGCTGCAGCTGGCCCCCGAGCCGCTGGTGCTCACCGATGCGCTCCTGGCCGCCGCCCCGGTGCCGATGGCCATCCTCTCCCCGGAGCTGCGCGTGCTGCGCGTCAATGACGCCTGGGCCCACCTGTGGGAGACGAGCGCCACCATCCTCGTTGGCCGCCGGGTGAGCGAGATGACGCCCGCCCTGGCCCAGGACCTCGAGGTCCCCGTCGCCCAGGTCCTCACCTCGGGGCGGCCCCTGACCGACCTCCCCCTGGTGCCCGAGCAGCGCGACGGCGCCCGCCGCAACGCCCGCCTGCTGGCCAGCTACTTCCCGCTCTCGGCGCGCGAGGGCGCCCCGTCCGCGGTCGGCGTGCTCCTGCGCTCGGAGTCCGGCGAGCTCGCGCAGCCCTCCCACCCCGAGGCCCACCGCTCACGCAGCGTGCACTGAGGCTCCCGGGATGCCGCGGCGCTCGAGGACGGTGTCTGCGCCCGTGTCATGGCGAGTAGTCTCCTCGTGCGCGGTACGGACCGCCTCACGAGGGACCTCATGGAGTCTGACGACCTCAATCCGGCGCGCCTGCCCCCGGGGACGCGAATCGGCCCGTGGTGTCTGCTGGAGCAGCGCGGCCGGGGTGCCTCCGGTGTCGTCTACCGCGCCGTGCCCGCCGGGCAGCAGGGTGCGGAGGCCGTGGCCCTCAAGCTGGCCCTGCACCCGGGGGATGCGCGCTTCGTCCGTGAGGCTGAGCTGCTCTCCCGCCTGCGCCACCCCGCCGTCCCCCGCCTGCTGGACCATGGCGACTGGCAGCCCCGCGAGGGCGTCTCCTACGCCTGGCTCGTCATGGAGTGGGTGGAAGGCCCGTCGCTCTATGCGTGGGCCCAGGTTCAGCGCCCGTCTTCACGGCAGGTGCTTCAGCTTCTGGCTCAGCTGGCCCGAGCGCTGGAAGCCACCCACGCGGCCAGAGGCCTCCACCGCGATGTGAAGGGTGAGAACATCCGCGTCCGGAGCGCGGACGCTCAGCCCTTCCTCCTGGACTTCGGCTCCGGCCACCACCTGGGGGCCGCCACGCTCACCTCGCAGCCCTTTCCTCCCGGCACTCCGGCCTATCGCTCGCCCGAGGCGTGGCGCTACGTCCTCCGCTCCAGCAAGCCTCCGGCGGTCGCGTATGCCCCGGGCCCCGCGGATGACCTCTTCGCCCTGGGTGTCACGGCCTATCGCCTGGTCACCGGGAAGTACCCACCGTCGGCGCACCCGGAGGAGGAGGATGCCTGGCTCTGGCGCCCCAAGGCGCTGGAGCACTGGACGGCGCGAGTCTGCAACCCACGGTGCAGTGTGGAGCTGAGCGCGCTGGTGTCCCGGATGCTCTCGCCCCGCCCCGAGGACCGAGGGAGCGCACGGGAGCTGGCGGAAGCGCTGGAGCAGGCGGCGCGCAACGCCGGACGCGAGGCGGAGGTGCCGCTCTTCACAGGAGAAGAGCCACAGCCAGCGGGCCTCTTTCCCCTCCCCCAGCGCGTCACGGTACGGCGTCCGCCTCGCATGCGGAGGTGGCCCGGGCTTGCGGCCGCGGGTCTCGGAGGCGCACTGGCGCTGAGCGCCGGGGGGCTGCTGAGCCTGAGCCGCTCCGAGGAGCCCGCGACATCCCGCCTCGCGGAGGGGGAAGAGTCAGAGGATGGCGGCACCGTGGCCGTCGGGGACTCCGCGCTGACAGCGCTGGAGGCGCCCGAGCGCACCCCCTCGGTGTGGACCGCCATCGCGGTAGACCTGCCTTCCAAACCCTTACCAGGGCAGCGGCGCCCGGACGCCAAGGGCCGCTGTCCCGGCAAGGTGCAGGTCGCCATCAACGGCGGTTGCTGGACGAAGCTCCCCGTAGACGTGAAGGTCTGTGATGATTGGGGCGGCGTTGAATACAGAGGCGCGTGCTACCAACCCGCCATGACTTGGGAACGTCCTGCCACCTCGGGCCCCGCGGCTCGCGACGACAGTCCATAGCCAGCGGCTTGGGCGCGGGACCTGGAATTTCAGGGACTTGCAGCCCCGGGCCCCTGCGTGCCCCTGGGCGCCGGGAAAAAAATCACCCGCCGCGAATCCATTTGCCCCCTCCCTGCCTCTTTAGGGGCGTGAGGGGATTTTCCCCGGCACGGCACGCGAGGTCCCGGGGCTTCATGACTTCACCCACCCACAGGGAGACGTGGCTCCTCTCGGCCCATGCCGGAGATGCCGACTCGCTGGCCCGCCTCCTGGAGGTGTACCGGCCCGACATCCGGCGCTACGCCCAGCAGCGCTGCCTCATCAGCGATGTCGACGATGCGGTGCAGGAGGCCCTGCTCGTGCTCGCGCGGCACCTGAGCTCGGTCCGCAACCTGGCGTCCTTCTCGAGCTGGCTGTTCAAGGTCGTCCAGCGCGAGTGCCGGCGCCTGGGCCGCACCGTCCTCCGCCAGGACCCCTACGAGGAAGCGGCCGTCGACGCGTGGATGGCCACCCATACGCCCGAGTCCCTGAAGCTCGACATGGCGTCCGCCCTGGAGTCGCTGCCGCCTCACTACCTCCAGGTGCTGCTGCTGCGTGACTTCGAAGAGCTGTCCATCCGCGAGATTGGCGAGCAGCTCGGGCTGGACTCGCCCGCCGTGAAGAGCCGCCTGCACCGCGCCCGCGTGATGGTTCGCGAATACCTGCTGGCCTGACTCCACTCCTTCAGCCACGCCGGACTCCACCGCTCCTGTCACGGGAGACGGCCGTGGCCTGCCTCATCCCTACCCGCTCCACCGGAGAACTCCCATGTCGACCCTCGGCATCATCCACACGGCGCTCAGCGTGCTCCCCATTCTCTTCGGACTCTGGGCCTTCCTGCGCGACGGCAGAATCGACCCGGGCACCCGTGTCGGCGGGCTGTACCTGCTCACCATGGTGGCGTCGATTGTCACGTCCTTCGGGCTGTCCCGCGCCGGGGGCTTCAACCCGGGCCATGCGCTCGGCATCCTCGCCCTGGTGCTCATGGGACTGGCCGTCCTGGCGCCGCGCCTGGGCTGGCTCGGCAACGGCGCGCCGTACGTGCAGACCCTCGCCATGTCCGCCAGCTTCCTGGTGCTGCTGATTCCCGGCATCGTCGAGACGCTGACGCGGCTCCCCGTGGGCCAGCCGCTCGCCACCGGTCCCGAGTCGCCCGCCATCCAGGGCACGCTGGGCGTCCTGCTGGTCCTCTTCCTCGTCGGCACGGCCTTCCAGGTGGTGAGGCTGCGCACCGGTGCGCCGAGGACCACTGCGGTCCTGGCTCGCGAGCCCTGAGCGCACGGCCGGCGGCCCCGTGACGTGAAGCGCCACTCACGGGGCTCGCCGAGGACGTCACCCTGCTGATGGCGGTGTCTCCGCATGATAGGGTTGGAGATACACAACGCAGCTGGCAGGGGGGCCTCATGCGTATCAAGCGAGATGCATTCTTGTGTGCGGTGCTGATTGGAGGCGGCGGCGTGGCCTGGGCGCAGACGCCGCCGGAGTCAGCCGCGACGGCCAAGCCAGCTGCCACGCCGGCGCTCGACCCGTCCAAGGGGAGGGAGGTGGGGATGGTGTTCGAGTCGTGGCTGTCGCCGCATCAGGAAGGCGACGAGGAGGAGAACACGCCGTCGTCGGTGCCGAAGCAGTTCCGCTCGAAGACGCCGTCGCTGAGCCGGGCGGCGCGCGAGGCGGCGGGCCATCGCGGCCACGGGCAGCTCCGCTTCAGCAAGGACCTGAGCCGCGCCTGGGTCGACGTGAAGATCGAAGGCGTCAACACGGCCGAGATCAACATGTTCCACATCCACTGCGGCAAGCCGGGCATCCTCGGGCCCATCCTCGTCGACTTCTCCGTCGCCACCGACCTCAAGAGCAACATCGCCGACGGCATGTTCTCGGTCGAGATTCGCAACGAGCACATCGTCAAGACGACGGAGCACGGCCACGGCAGCGTGATTGGCGCCTTCACCATGGGCTGCATCATCCCGAGCCCATCGCTGTCCGGCGTGAAGCCGACCAAGGTGCTGACGGTGGCGGGGATGGCCCAGATGGCCCAGTCGGGTGAGCTGTACTTCAACCTCCATACGACAGGTCAGACCTACTACGGCGACATCCGCGGCCAGCTCCTCCCGGCCGACAGGACTCCCGCCAGCGTTTCCGCGACGAGGTGAGCGTGCAGACGGCGCTGGCGGCCCCTGGGCCTGGCCCGGTGAGGTAGGCTCCTCCCGTGAGCGACATCCTGGCCGAGCGCCTCGGGCGCGCGCTGGCGTCCTTCGAGCGCTACGAGGAGGAGGACGCCCTCCAGAGCCTGCTGGAGGGCTGGAGCGAGTCGCGTGACGAGCGCATCGCCCGGCTCATCGAGCGACTGTCGGTGTCGCTCCCCGCCGGGCTGGCTCCGTTCACGGGGCCCATCGAGCTGTCACAGCTGGTCGAGGACTTCCAGACCGTCGCGGCGCACCGGTACCCACGCGGGTCGAGCATCCAGCTCATCGACATCCAGAAGTGGCACCCCGACCCCCGCCTGACGCCGGGGGCGCTCGCGCTCGCGGACATGCCCGTGGCCCACAAGCCGACCCCCGGGTTCTGGCTCTGCGAGCTGCTCAGCCACGTGAAGGACCCGCGCGCCCTCGAGCCGCTGCGAGCCATTCACGCCACGCTGGCGCCCGGGACCCCATTCGCGTTCAGGCTCGAAGGCGTCATCGAGGGCATTGCCAGGCAGCGTGTCTCCAGACCCGGTGCGGAGGCCTCCGCCCTTTGCGACGCCCTGGAGGAGGCCCTGACCCGGCGCGAGGAAGCCACGGCCCGGAGCGCGCCCCTGCGCGAGGTGCTCTTCACCAGCGCCGTTGCCAGCCCGGACGACGATGGACCGCGGCTGGTGCTGGCCGACCTCCTGCTGGAGCACGGAGACCCACTCGGTGAGTTCATCGCGCTCCAGTGCGGCTCCCAGCCCGACGAGGCCCGCATCGCCCGGCTGCTCGAGCTGCACCGCACGAAGTGGGAGCTCATGCTCGGCATCTACGCCGACGGGCCGGTCCGCTTCGAGCGAGGCTTCCCGGTGGCCGTCAAGCTGTCGATACCTGAGCGGAGGGAGAGGCGTCACTGGGATGAGATGCGCCTACCACCTCCCAGGCTGGAATGGGGCACCGTCCGGGTGGTCGACTGGAACTGGACGGGCGACGAAGAACAGGCGGACTGGCTCGCGCACCCGCACCTGCGCGGCGTGACGGTGCTGCGGAAGGTGAATGCAGCAATGGCCCAGCGGCTGGGGCGCCACCCGCTCCCGGTGCGGAGGCTCGAGCTGAGGGGACCGCTCACCCGTGACGCGCCGGGCGTCTTCACCTCGCTGGCCGCGTTGCCGCACCTGGTGCATGTGGAGGTCCAGGAGGCAGGACCCCAGGACGTGCACCTGTGCGCCAGCTCTCCGCTGGCCCAGCGACTGGCGTGCTTCGAGGCAGCGGGCAGCGAAGCGTGGTTGCTCTCGGCAACCCCCGCGGCGGAGGTGCCCATCGAGGCCACCCTGTGCGACGAGTCCGGCTGCGCGGCCCTGGCAGAGGTCCTCCGCGCGGCGGAGGGCTTCAGCACCCGCGCGCTCCGCCTCCACTCCCGGCCCCGTCTCAACGCGACGCAGCGAGGGCTGCTGGAGCAAGCCGCCACCGCCTATTCGCGCGTCGAGTGGAGTGTCCGGAGCGCCTTCTGGTGACGCATTGCCGACGGGCGTGAGGCTCGCCGCGACCGAGCCTCCTCATGGAGGGCAGCCAGGTCGGGCGAGCTGACACGCGCCTCGTGATGCCACCCGCAGGGGGCTGGAAATCCCAAGGCACTCCTTCCCGAACGGACCAGCCAGGCGCTGGCACATCGGTTGCCATGCGCGGCACCTGTTCACCCGTGTCGCCTTCACGCACCCCATCATCGGGAGGGTCGTATGCGCTCTTGGAAACCTCGCGTTCGCGCGGGCTACGCAATGCTTCTCGCAGGCCTGCTCCTGGTCCTGCTTCCCTCACTGGCCGCCGCGCAGCAGACCACCGTGCCGCAGCTCGGCAACCCGGGCCTGTCCGCGCAGTCCGGGTAGGCCGTCACGCTGGCGATGCGGTTCAACGCCGTGCCCATGGCGCAGGACTACTATGTCTTCGTGCACTTCGTGGACGCCAACGGTGTGCAGCACTCCTCGCTCAACGGGGACCACCTGCCACCGGTGGGCACGTCCCGGTGGAGCGGCTCGGTGGCCTACAACGTCCCCCGGACGCCGCCCTTGGACCTCGCGGCGGGGACGTACACCCTCCGCCTGTGGGACCCAGCAGTGCGTCGACTTGTGCGATGATCGCTACGGCATCTGCTCCGCCTCCTGCCTCCCGAGATGCCGAGACCACAAGGACGAGGTCGGCTGCACCGAGACCACGCCGCTGCGCTCCGACCCGGACGCCGAGACCCGCAGCGCCGGCAGCGTGCCGCGGGCCAGCGCGCCGAGCTGCGCAACCTGGTCAACAACCTGCGCGGCGTGGGCAACAACGCCGGCATCTGACGACTCGACGACGAAAGGGACACGACGAATGGCCGCCTCCGACGCCACCCCCTACAGCTTCATGCACGGCTCGATCCAGGACGCGCAGGTCCTGCGGGTCGCCGCGCAGATCGATGAGATCACCGACACCGGCGCGGACGAGACCGAGGTCATGATGTACAACCTCTCGACGCGCAAATGGCTGTCGCGCAACATCGAGTTCCGCGTCATCGCGCTCACCACCCTGCCGGGCAAGCCGCCCACCCTGATCGCCATGGGCCTGGGCGGCGACGTGATGGCCGGCAATGCGCAGGGCGCCTGGGAAGAGCATGTCGAGGACACCGAGGACGGCCCGAAGCGCCGGGGCGACATCCGCACCGTGACGACCGTCGGCCAGGAGGTGTACGCCGCCGGCATGGGCCGTCAGCTCTACCGCCGCAAAGGCAAGGGCCGCTGGGTGCGCGCCGATGACGGCCTGGTGCAGCCGCGCGGCACGCTGCAGGCCAGCGGCCTCAACGCGATCGACGGCACCGGCAATGGCGACCTGGTGGGTGTCGGCTTCCTAGGCGAAATCTGGGAGCGCCGGCAGAACGTCTGGCGCCCGATGGACAGCCCTACCAGCCTGACCCTGCAGGACGTGAAGATTCTCGGGCCCACGCTCACCGTCGCCTGCGGCCAGGAGGGCACGCTGCTGGCCTACCAGGGCACGGCGTGGGAGCCGCTGGAGCACCAGGCCACCGAGGCCGACATCTGGTCGCTCGACCGCTTCGAGGACCAGGTCTTCTTCGGGGCCGAGGACGGTCTCTACGTCACCCGGGGTGGCGGTCCGCTCGAGAAGGTCGATGTCGGCGAGCACAGCGACGGTCCGTTCCGCCGCGTCCATTGCCACGCCGGGCTCATCCTGGCCGTCGGGACCAAGGCCGTGCTCATCAGCAAGGACGGCAAGAAGTGGCAGGACATCACGCCGTGACGCCGCCTGATGACTTTCTCGTCCACCGCCGGAGGTGACAGCTTCCACCGCCCCGCCAGCTCGCAGCCCTCCAGGAAGAGAGAAAGCTCGCTCACCGTCAGCTCCACGGCCTGCGCGCCCTCCTCGCACCAGGGCCTTGCGAAGCGGCCCGGAAGAGTCTCTTGGTGAGGAGCACCAGGCCCGTGCCGTCGAAGTGCAGCACCTTGGCCCGGCGCCGACACCGGCCGCCAAAGAGGAAGACGTCGCCCCTGAGCAGCTGCCGTCCCAATATGGACGAGCCCCTCACGGCAGCAGGGTCTGCACCGGCGTCAGCTTCCAGCCGTGGTCGTCCCCGAAGGCACCCTCCTGGCTCCGGCCCCAGCACCAGAGCGGACGGGTGCCGCCGGCGCCCTCGCGCACCGCACAGGTGAGGTCATCCCCTGTCGACACGTCGACCCAGCCCACCGAGCCCGAGTCCAGCTCCACCGGTGACAGGCGGTTGTCGCGCGTCCCGTCCCCCACCTGGCCCGACTCGTTCAGCCCCCAGCACAGGAGCTGGCCCACGCTCTTGCGGCCACAGGCGTGGGCCTTGCCTGCCCACACGTCGGCGAAGCCGGTGCCCACCGCCAGCGGCTCCGGGCTGCACCCCAGCGGCGGGGCCCCTCCACACAGCTGGGGACCGGTGACGCCGCCGCCAAGCTGGCCCACGTCATTCCGGCCCCAGCAGGAGAGGCTGCCCGTGGAGCGCAGCGCGCACGTGAAGTCATCGCCCACCGCCACCTTCGCCCAGTCGTTCGCCGTGCCGATGCGCAGCGGGCTCGTGGCACAGGCGACGCCGCTCCCGCAGCTCAGCGGCACGTTGGCCGAGCCCGGGTGCACACCGAGCTGTCCGTGCACGTTCGAGCCCCAGCACCACAGGCTCCCGTCGGTCTGGATGCCGCAGGCATGCTCGACCCCTGCCGAGACGGAGCGCCACGTGGAGCCCACCGACACCCGGGTGGGCACGAGCCGGTTCACCCGGTCCCCCACGCCCAGCTGTCCGGACGCATTGTTTCCCCAGCAGTGGAGCGAGCCGTCCGTCTTGCGCGCGCAGGTAAACTTCGTCCCCGCGCCGAGGTCCGTCTTCCCCTGCGCCCAGTCGAGCGCGGTGCCAACCTGGGCCACCCGGGGATTGCCGCTCGTCCCACCGCTGCCCAGCTCGCCGCTGCCTCCATTCCCCCAGCACCACAGCGAGCCATCCGTCCGCGTCGCGCAGGTGTGGAGCATGCCGGCGCCGGGGCTCGCCCAGGGGCTCACCCCCGAGCTGGCCTCGGTGAAGACCTTGGGGGACTCGGTGCTCCCATTCCCCACGTCCCCGCGCCCCGTGCACCACAGTGTCCCGTCCGTCCGGGTGGCGCAGGCGCCCGCCCCCAGGGAGCCGACCTGGCTGCCCCAGAGGCGCACGAAGACCTCCCGCCAGTTCGTGGCGGTGCCCACGGGTGTCGGCACCAGGTGGCTCTGGTCCGTCCCCGTCGCCGTCTGCCCCAGCATGTTGTCACCCCAGCACCAGGTCGTCCCATCGCTCCTGCGCCCGCAGCTTCCGTGCAGGGCCGAGGAGACCTCGACCCAGTCCGTCGCCGTGCCCACGGGGCCCGCACCGGACTCGACGGTGCGCAGCCCGAGGCCCAGCGCGCCGTACCCGTTCGCGCCCCAGCAATGGAGCCGGCCCGTCGTCTTCACGCCGCAGAAGTGGTCGTAGCCCGGGCTGACCTCGCGCCAGCCCGTGTCGATGAGCCTGGGACTCGTGTCATAGGGAGCGCCCCGCACCCCGCTGGTGGCGCCCCAGCCCCAGAGCGCCCCGTCCTCGCGGACCGCGTAGGTGCGCTGCACGTGCCCGCCGACCTGTACCCAGGCCGCGCCGGGAACGGACACGGCGGTGGGCGTCGCCCTGTTGAGCGTGGAGCCATTGCCGAGCGCATGGGCGCTCCCCTGCCCCCAGCAGGCAAGCCCTCCCTCGAAGGAGATGGCGCAGCTGTGCTGGTCCCCCGCCGCGAGCGTGGCCCAGCCGTTCGCTCCGCCGACGCGCACCGGGGAGGCGTAGGTGCCGCCGGTGACGCCCTGGCCAATCTCGCCGTTGGCGTTGCGGCCCCAGCACCAGAGCGTGCCGCCCTGCTTGACGCCGCAGGTAAAAGAGCCCCCCGCCGCCACCTCCAGCCACGGGCCCGGGTCCACCCGCGTCGGGCGCGTCACGTCACCCCCGGTGCTCCCCACGCCGAGCTGGCCGTGGTCGTTGCGCCCCCAGCAGTACAGCGAGCCGTCCAGCCGGATGGCGCAGACATGGCCGGTGGCGGAGTTGAAGAAGCCCGCGCCTCCCACGGCGACCGAGGCCCAGTCGGACAGGCCAAGCGCCTCCTGCACGGGCGCGGCGGAGTCCTGCTTCGTCCCGTTGCCGAGCTGGCCCGAGGCATTGCCTCCCCAGCAGCGCAGCGTCCGGTCGGACGCAATCGCACAGCCGAACGTCTCGCCCCGGGCCAGCCGCCTGCCCGCGTGCACGCGCACCTTCACGACACCGGGAACCGAGGTGTCGAAGCCATCCGTCGCGGTGAAGGTGAACGTCGTGTTGCCACGGGCCGTGGCGTTCGCGGTGAATGTGAACCGGCCCGCCACGGCGTCGTCGAGCACCACCGTCCCCTGGGAGCTGCCCGAGGCGAGCGCATGGCCCACCACCGGGTCGCCGTCCGGGTCGTACGCGGACACCGCGCCGCTCGCCGCCTTGCCCGCGAACACGCCCACGCCATCCTGGTACGACGTCACCGGCGCGCTGTTCTGGATGGTGACGGTGTTCGAGGTGACGACGGCCGTGCTGACCGTCCCGTCGCTCACGCTGAGCCGGCAGGAGAGGCTGTCGCCCTTGCGGAACTTCCTGCTGTCGAGGAACGGCCGCGTCCACCCGGCCACCACGGCGCCATTGACGTACCAGGCATACGTGGACGTCAGCGCGTCTCCATCGGCGTCGCCCTGGCCTTGGGCCGCGCAGTCGAGGGTGCTGGTGACGTAGTACGGGCCCGAGCCCAGGGAGGCTCCCGTCAGGGTGGGCGTGCTGTTCTGGATGGTGACCGTGTTGGACTGGAGCGTGGTGCCCGTCTGCGTGCCGTCGTACTCGGTCATCGCGCAGGAGATGACCGCGCCCTTGGAGAAGTGGACCGTCCCGTCCAGCGTGCGCGACGTGGCGCCTTGAATGGCCAGCCCGTCGCGGTACCACTGGTACCGGAAGCCGGTCGGGTCGTACTGGGCACCACCGGGGCCCGTGGCCACCGCGGTGAGCACGTCATGGGTGAAGAAGGGCCCGGTGCCGATGGACACGCCGGTGAAGCGCCCGGGCGGGCTCTCGATGTGTGTCGAGCTCGAGTCCACCGGGGCGCCGCTCTGGGTGCCGTCCGAGGGCGTCACCCGGCAGCGAACCTCATCGCCCGCGTCGAACTGGCTCGCCCCATCGAGGGTGGAGGCCGTCTGTCCGGCAATCACCGCGCCGTTCTTGAGCCAGGTGTAGAGGTAGACGGGCGCATCGCCATCCGGGTCCGCGAAGCCTGAAGGCGTGCAGGCAATCACCGAGTCGGTGCCGAAAGGCCCCGAGCCCATCGACACGCTCGCCAGGGTCGGCGCCGAGTTCACGATGGTCACCGGGCTGGACGTGACCTCGGCTCCCACCGCCGAGCCGTCATCCGGGGCGGCGACACACCGCACCGAGTCACCGCGTTTGAAGGCCGTGCCCGGGAGCACCGCCGAGAGCTGGCCGGCGACGGGGGCGTCGTTGACGAGCCACCGGTAGCGGTAGTCCGGCGCGTCGAAGTCCACGTCCTGGAAGCCCGAGGCCACGCAGGTGACGGTGTCGTCCGTCCGGTACGAGCCCGCCGGAATCCGAGCGGTGGTCATCGTCGGAGGCGTGTTCTCGACGGTGATTGTGCCCGAGGCCACGGCGGCGCCGGAGTCAGTGCCGTCGGACGGCGTCACCACGCAGGAGAGCGTGTCACCCTTGGAGAACTCACTGGCACCATTGAGCGTGGCGGTGGTCACGCCGCCGACGGGGAACGCGTTCCTGAGCCACTTGTAGGTCAGGCTCACGGAGTCGCCATCCCGGTCGGAGACGCCGGAGACGGCACAGGTCAGGATGTCACTGGTCCGGAAGGGCCCGGCCCCGAGCGAAGCGCTCCCGACCGAGGGAGGCGTGTTCAGGACGGTCACCGTCGCCGTCGTGACGGCCGGCCCCGGGGTGCGCCCATCGAATGGCACCACCGAGCAGCGGACCGAGTCCCCTCGCTTGAAGTGCGGCGCCAAGAGCGATGCCGTGCTGGCGCCGGAGACCGCGACGCCGTTGACGAACCACTCGAAGCGGTAGCCCTCGGCATCTCCGTCCACGTCGGCCCAGCCCGAGGGCACCACCGTGAGCGTGTCGCCCGAGCGGAACGGGCCCTGCCCCAGGCTCGCGGAGGCGACGCTGGGAGGGTCGTTCACGGGCCGCACGGTGAGGGAGACCACCGCGGGCTGGGAGTTGTTCGTTCCGTCATGGGCCCGGAAGCTGAACGAGTCCCCGCCATGGAAGTGGGCGGCCGGCGTGTAGACGAAGGCGCCTCCCGGACTCAGCGTCACCGAGCCATGACCCGGCTGTGCCACCATCGCGTACGTGAGCGCGCCACCTTCCGGATCCGTGCCGGTGACAGCGCCGGAGAGCCCCACGTCCTCATCCGTCGACAGGGACTGCGCAGTCGCCGTCGGGGGCAGGTTGCCCGGGTCCGTGGGACAGGCGGCCATGGCCGCGGTGGACAGGGCACACAGGACACTGAAGCGCAGCACGGAACCCCCTCTGAGTACGGGCATGTGGGGGCCAATACGGTTCGGCTCCCAACAGATATTTGCAGCCCGCAGTCGGAGTGGATCTCCGCCCTACCAGGTATCGATGAACCTCCTCCGGCCCTCGCGCGCCGGCCTGAGATGCACCGGCTCTGCCAATGGCAACCGTTGCTGCCTCACCAGAGCTGGACCGGAGACAGCCGGCGCTCCGAGCCACCGTTTCCGAGTTGACCCCAGGAATTGCTTCCCCAGACCCGGGCGGTGCCGTCCGCCTTCAGCGCCAGGGAGTGGGAGCCGCCCGCCACCAGGACCTCCACACCGCTGAGGCCGGACACCTGCGTGGGCGTCAGTCGCCGGGTGGTCGTCCCATCACCGAGTTGCCCCGAGATGTTGGAGCCCCAGGCCCAGACGCTGCCGTCCACCTTCAGCGCCAGCGAGTGGGTGCTTCCGGCCGTCAGGGCCGCCACGTCGGTGAGGCCGAGCACCTGCGCGGGCCACCACCGCGCGTAGGTCGCCCCATTGCCCAGCTGGCCGTCGGCGTTGCTGCCCCAGGCCCAGACGGTGCCATCCGCCTTCAGCGCCAGGGAATGGGCGCCGCCCGCCGCCAGGGCCACCACGCCCGTGACGCCTGTCACCTGCGTGGGCGTCAGTCGTTGGGTGGTCGTCCCGTCGCCGAGCTGGCCATTGTAGTTGAAACCCCAGGCCCAGACGGTGCCGTCCGCCTTCACCGCCAGCGAGTAGTGGTTGCCCGCCGCCAGGGCCACCACGCCCGTGAGGCCGGACACCTGTGTGGGCGTCCGCCGGGTGGTGGTCGTCCCGTCGCCGAGCTGGCCGCTGCCGTTGGCGCCCCAGGCCCAGACGGTGCCGTCCGCCTTCACTGCCAGGGCATGGTGATAGCCCGCCGCCAGGGCCACCACGCCGGAGAGGCCGGGCACCTGCGTGGGCGTCAGTCGTTGGGTGGTCGTCCCATCGCCGAGCTGGCCGTCGGCGTTGCGGCCCCAGGCCCAGACGGTGCCATCCGCCTTCAACGCCAGCGAGTGGAAGTTGCCCGTCGCCAGGGCCGCCACGTCGGTGAGGCCGGGCACCTGCGTGGGCGTCAGCCTTGCGGTGGTCGTTCCATCACCGAGTTGCCCGAAGGAGTTGATGCCCGAGGTCCAGACGGTGCCGTCTGTCTTCAGCGCCAGGGAGTGGTCGCTGCCCGCGGCCAATCCATGGCCACCGGTGAACAGGGAGGAAGTCGGAGCGGAGTACCTACCCAACGTGCCATCCCCGACCTGGCCCGCGAAGTTATTGCCCCAGGCCCAGAAGGTGCCATCCGCCTTCAGCGCCAGCGAGTGGGACTGGCCCGCCCGCAGCGCCGCCACGCCGGAGAGGCCGGGCACCTGCGTGGGCGTCAGTCGTTGGGTGGTCGTCCCATCGCCGAACTGGCCGCTGGCGTTGCTGCCCCAGGCCCAGACGGTGCCATCCGCCTTCAGCGCCAGCGCGTGGGACTGGCCCGCC